>DATFJT010000302.1:0-3886 GCA_035269065.1 Saprospiraceae bacterium
CGATGAAGCCAAGTACGAATGACACCTTCATATGTGTGATGAAAAGCTCACCAAATGCAACACCGATAGTATTGAATTCCGGTGGGGTGAAGCAAAATCTATCCCCAAAGCCGATTTGTTCCCCTAGTCCACACATGGCCCTGTAAGAAATAAAATTTTCGTAACGGGGTCCAAAAATGACATCCCGGAAAACCCAGTCCTTAGCTAGGAAAATAATTATTGCCAGCACGATTACGGCTACTATGCTGCGTATGAGGTGCCAGCGTAATTCCTCGAGATGCTCGAGAAATGTCATTTCGTCTTTGTTTTTCGCTTTGGCCACTTGACAATTCTTTCTAAGGAGACACCAACATTACTTTGGTGCTCTCTGTATTAAAGAAGACGAAGATAAGCGGAATAGTTCATTTTTTGAATGTCTCAGCGAGCGGAGGTTGGGTATTTTCTCTTACCTTTAATGCCCTTAAGAATATGAATTTGTGGAGGTATTAATTCAAGTATTGATTCTTGCCGCGTCTCTGGCTGTACTCTTGAAGTCAAGTGATTTTTTCATTGAGAATGCAGAACGCATTGGCCTCAGCCTGGGCATTAGTTCGTTTATTATCGGGGTGACAATAGTAGCTCTTGGGACTTCACTGCCAGAGCTGGCCACTTCAATTGCTTCTGTACTTCTGGACACCAGTGACGTGGTGATTGGGAATGTAGTCGGCTCGAACACCACCAATATATTGCTTGTTCTTGGGCTGACCGCTTTTGTGGGTAAAAAGCTCTACGTCCGGGAGGGGGTGATCAAAGCAGAGTTACCTTACTTATTCCTCTCTGCTGTAGTGCTTTACTTTTTTATTTACGATAAGAAAGTCGAATTGTACGAAAGTCTTTTGTTCCTGGCTATGTTGGTCGTTTACATCGTACAGACTATTTCAAATGACGAAGAGGAAAAGCCTGATGATAGACCCAAACTACAATGGTGGCGATTCCTGATCGTAGCAGCCGCGGGTGTCGGAATCTACCTGAGTGCGGATTACACAATCAAAAGTCTGGTCAACCTTTCAGAAATTTTCGGTGTGAATACTGGAGTTCTTGCCACGAGTCTAGTGGCATTGGGAACTTCATTGCCCGAGGTCGTAGTAAGTGTAAATGCGATGATTAAAGGAAAAGGAGACATTGCACTGGGTAATGTGATTGGCTCTAATATATTTAATACTTATGCAGTCATGGGTATTCCGTCATTGATTGGGCCACTTGTCATCCCACAGGAAATTCTCGACTTCGCCATGCCTTTCATGATGGCGGTCACCCTGGGTCTTTTCTTATTGGGCCAGGCGCGGGTAATTGATCGCTGGGGAGGTCTCAGTCTACTCTTACTTTATGTGTTCTTTATGATCCAGCTTTTTCTGGCCTGAATTGATCAATTTATAATTAAAGGAAGTGTTGCTGTGCCTGTATGCAGCCAATAATTCCCTGCAGACAGCGCCCCTAAATCATATACTTGTTGGCGGTCGCCGTCCAAATCAATAACTTTTCTGCCATAGCTATCGTAAATGGTCAGCAGTTTCACAGGGCGATTGAATTCAATTCGTCCATTGCTTGGATTGGGGTAGAATTGGAGCGGATTTTGGAAGTGTTCTTCGCCTGAGGACACATTGTCATCAACACAAACCAGCCCATTTCTCTCTTCGACAGGAATGAGCTCATTGTTTGAGTTGGCTACTTCAATATCCTCGAAAGTCAAGGGTGATTTTTCGCCCTGCTCTCCAATCACCTGGAAGCACATTTCAAAAATTTCTGTGGATGCCGGAAGGGCTTCGCCGTTTAAGTCGCCGTCAATCCAACTGATGATGAATTTATCCCGGCTGCCATTATTCTCCGGGCTGCTGAAAGAATTGTCATTGAAGCCAGGGAGTAGATCCGTGATAACCGCCGCATTCACAAAACGAAGGACCTCATCATCAAACAAAATTTTCATTCCCATGAGAATAATATCTTCGAAATTCTCAGTCGCAAGCTGCAAACATACCAACTCGCCATTTTCAGCGGTGACTGTATCAATCGAAAATACAATAGACGTATCCTGCACCGATACTTCTGATGCCCATTTATTTTCTAAGGGAGATGCTTCGGCAAGACACCAGGTGGATGAAAATAGAAGGAGGTGGAGTAAGATATTTTTCATGGGTCGCTTTTTCAGTTAACATCTAAACGCATAAAAGTTCTTCAAGGTATTATTCAGATGAAATATTATATCCCATTATGTGCGGATGGCATCAATGCCCGGAAGACTGGCGCCTTCTAGTAATTTGAGCATGGCACCTCCACCCGTAGACATAAATGAAACCCTGTCGGCCATGCCAAATTTATGGATCGCTGCTACGGAATCTCCGCCGCCAATAGATGAATAAGCACCATTGGCAGTGGCGTCAGCGACAGCCTGAGCAATGGATTTTGTCCCTTCAGAGAAAGCATCAAATTCGAAGACTCCCATGGGACCATTCCAAAACAGGGTTTTGGATTTCAAAATCACATCGCGGTATTTTTTTCTGGCCTTCGGTCCGATGTCTAATCCCATCCAACCTTCGGGTATTTCATTGCTTGGGCTCAATCTGGATTTTGCATCTTCTTGGAAATCGTCTGCTATAACGCTGTCCTCTGGAAGGTGAATTAACGTGCCTTTTTGCTCTGCCTGTTCCAATAGTTGGAAGGCCAGATCAAGCTTGTCTTTCTCACATAGGGAAGAACCGATGGAACCACCCCTTGATTTGATGAAAGTGTAGGCCATGCCGCCGCCGATCAGTAGATGATCTACCTGACCGATCAGTTGTTTCAGCAATTCAATTTTGTCAGACACTTTTGCGCCTCCAATAATTGCGGTAAATGGCTTTTCCGGGTTCTGCAGAAGGTGATCCGCCTCTTTGAGTTCTTTTTCTATAAGAAAACCCAATGTCTTTTGTCCTCGTTCAAAAAATTTGGCCACGGTTGCTGTAGATGCATGGGCCCTGTGCGCAGTACCAAAGGCATCATTGACATATACATCGGCAAGGCTGGCCAGCCAATGGGCAAATTCTTCATCTCCTTTTTTCTCACCCGCATCAAAACGTGTATTCTCAAGTAACATGACCTGCCCTGGTTCTAATTTGGAGGCTTTCTCAGCTGTTTTTTTCCGGTTCATGATATCCGCAAATAAGACTTCTCGTCCCAATAATTCACTCAGGTGATCTACCAGATAGCGCATGGTAAATTTGTCCACATCGATGCTGCCGTCTTCCTTTTTCTTTTTCTGAGGCCGTCCCCGATGAGACATTAGGATCAGCGCTGCATCCTGATCTAAAATATATTTTAAGGTGGGAAGCGCAGCAGTCATGCGGCTGTCATCGGTGATGGCATTCGAAGAATTGAGGGGCACATTGAAATCTACCCTCACGAGCACTTTTTTGTTTTTGAAATCAAGGTTCATAGGACAAGTGAAATTTAGCTGAAAAATCGATGGAAAGATAAGGCGATGCCAGATAACCTTCCAAAAATAAACCCAAGGATAATTATAACTTCAATTTTACTTTTTCTATTAAACGGACTATATTTGCATCCGCTTTCAAAACGATGTAAGCTGAACGTCATCTTAAATCTTCAGGTGATGTATTTCAATTTTTGGCCCGTTCGTCTAGGGGTTAGGACGCCAGGTTTTCATCCTGGTAACAGGGGTTCGAATCCCCTACGGGCTACTTTTATAGAATTGACCATTGAATTTTTGGCCCGTTCGTCTAGGGGTTAGGACGCCAGGTTTTCATCCTGGTAACAGGGGTTCGAATCCCCTACGGGCTACTTTTCATTTCATTCCTACTCGGTTTCAAAAATCAAATTCTTGTTATCTTGGCATCGATGAAAGTATTCAATA
>DATFJT010000303.1:0-5359 GCA_035269065.1 Saprospiraceae bacterium
AGAATAAACAGATAGATATACGCATCGGCTTTTTCTAAGTTTAAAATAGGCTTATCGAACAACGCTTAATTTGCTCACGAAAGTCTTATCGTCCGTGATAACTCTTAAAACATAAGCACCACCAGGGACACCATGCAAATCGAAGCGGTACGTTCCTGAATAGCCCTCCAATTGTCCATTCTGATAATTCCTGACTACCTGGCCTTGTATCGTCATCAAATCGATGCGATTTACATCCATGGCCTGGCTAAAGTGAATCATTCCAAAATCGCTGGCAGGGTTGGGTCCAACACGTAAATCAATGATGTCTTCAATGCGCTCGACATTTGAACTTATCAGGGGCAGAGGAAATGTCGTTCCATCTGTCAACAAAGCCCACAAACCAAATTCCGGAGTTTCTGTTAGCAAACCGCTAGCAAAGACAGCTACTGAAGATCCGGCTGCCTCTTCTAACTCTGCAAGATAACGCGCGACAATATTGCTGTTGTCCTGTGATGGTGTCACACTAAGTTCATAATTCGCTGGTGCAACAGTCAGATAGTCTGTGGTTTCGCCAAAAGCAATGTCCTCAACAAATGAATTGCCATTGGCCAGAATATCTACTTCGGGAGCATCAGGAGATCCATGAACAACAAGAATATCAACGCTTGATTCATTGGTGGATTCTAAACGGTAATCTTCAACGACCTGTATATTAAAAGGTGTTTGCGGGTCGCCGAGAATACCTTCAGCTATAAGCAGATAATTTTGATCCTTTTCCAGAGATAAATTAGTTGAATAAAAGGCATCACTGATAGAGCCACCCTCAGGAGAAATGGCAAGCTCAATATCCCCCGAAGTGGAGGCCAACTCAATCGGTAGTGTGCCTTGACGGAATTCAAGTCCTTCTATAACCTTGGTCCCTGTAACAAACACATCCACTGAAGGGTCAGGACTGTTATGTAAAAGCTGAACATTGGAAAAAATGACCTCGGGCAGTTCGAATGTTTGACCGTCGGGAAGCACGAGTAACAACCGAAATTCATCCTCAGGCCCATTGTTACCGACAAGACCAGTGGCATAAACAACCCCGAGCAATCCGTCAAAACCATTCAGCCCTGCCAGATACGTTTTGAATTCGTCCTGCGTACCAGTAGGATACAGACTCAAAAAATAATTTCTGGGATCCAAAGCCAAATACGTTTCTGAAGTTTCTCCAAAAGAGAGATCTGTGAGAAGTAAATTTCCACTCCTTTCACCCAAATCGATTGAAGGCGCATCAGGTGATCCATGGTGAATCAGGAATTCGACCTGGTCCGGATTGTCTGTTTCCAGTTTGACATTATCGCTAATACTCAATCCAAAAGGCGCATCCATATCTCCTACAATTCCTTCTGCAAACACGAGGTAGTTCTTATAATTCTCAAGGGTCACGGACTCAGAAAATATGGCATCAGCCGATGAACTGCTATTGGCTGCAGCAACGTCTATGCGGAGTTCTACCCCTGCAACTATTTGGGTAAGATTAGTCGCACTGGTGTATTCAAAGTCATCAATGGCCAGTTGATCATTGACATATACATCAACGGGCGTACCCGGTGAATTATGAATGATCTGCCAATTGGCAAACTCTACTGAAGGCAATTCTATTACGGTACCGTCCGCCAATGCGAGAAAAAGGGCAAAAGGGGCACCCAATGATTCATCGAGATAGCCTGAGGCGAATACCACTCCAGCAGCTCCAAACAGTCCTGTTGGAATTACCTGGTAAGTACCGGTAGGTGTCTCCGCTCCTTCCTCAAAAATATCGATTAGAAATGGCTGAACGGAGAAATCTATATAATCGCTCACCTGACCATAGCTCAGATTGTCTGCTACAATGTTGATCAAGTCCCTGGATTCTATGCGTAAATCGTCAGCATCAATACTTCCGTGTGCAAAACTGAAACGCATCGTACCCTGGTCCCCCGATCCTCTGGAAGCATTTTCTATGATTTGGATTTCAAAAGGCCTGGAAGCATTACCGATTGCTCCTTGTGCCAGGGCAATATAGTTTTGATCTTCCTGGAGGTTTAAGGTTTGTGTATAAATAACGTCTGAAATATCATCAGAAGGGTGAGGGGCTACCCCTATCTCTAAATCCATTCCCGAATTCAGCTCTAAGAAACCGGTTGCATCTCTAAATTGTAAATTCTCAATGGCCTTGTTGCCACCCACCCAAATATCTACAGCCGGGTCAGGCGAGTTGTGAATGATTTGAACATTTGCCGAAGGCAAAACTGGCTGACAAGGGGGTGTACCGTCCACATCACTGGTATCTGAAGGTTGCAACTGCGGTATTTCAAATAAAAACATGCCGTTCTGCATATCCGACACAATGACCCTTCCCGATGGCAATAAGGGATATACCCCCCAGGCACCGCCAAATCCACCGCGAACAGGTTCAATGTCCGAGGTTGGGTAATTGTACGCCCAACAGGTAGAGGTATCTCCACTGACATCAAATACTTGCAATCCGTCAAAATAATAGCTGACGTAAAGCATGTCATTTTTAACAATTAAATTGTGTACAATACTTCCTTCAGGATCTGATTCTGCTTCGATTAACTGAATGACCCTCGGATTACCGATGTCACTAACGTCTACAATTTTAATATCTCGCCCGTGGGTCTCATCTGCCAGGTAGTATCTATCGCCCCTTTCGTTCCACCAACCGCTGTGGTTGTATCCCGCATCGGGGTAATTGGCCATAACACCAAAGAGTTCAGGATTCTCAACATCAGCCATATCTGCAATCACCAGTCCCTGATTCCCTGCGTTTAAAAATACCGTATCATTCCTGGCGTACAAGTCGTGGACGTAACTGATATCCACTCCTTCGATTTCAAAAATAGAATTGAGCAATTCCGGTTTTTCAGGATCTTCAATGGACCAGACCTGTAATGGGACTCTGCCAAAATCAGGCAATCGCACCCCACAGGTATACATTTTTAGTGTAGCGGTATCAATAAAAACATTGTGTGCCCGCATAATATTAACTGAATCCTCATGAACTACTGGCGCATTTCCGGGAAGCTGCGAAACATCAATGACCTGAAGAGACGAAGTACCCTGATCACACACGGCGTACAAGTAACCATTGAATTCATGATGGTCTCGATGGACCACCCTGTTGCTTGAAAATTTGCCCGGAATAAAAGCCACTTCTGTGAGACCGTCTGCTCCATCCAGATCAATAATATGCGTGCCGAGTGTGGATCCGATGACACCGTATTCTGTGCCTCCTTGCTCAAATCCCCAACAGTCATTGTAGCGGCGGTCACCACCACCGGGTGGAATATTTTCCGGATCACTCCAGTTCGATATGAGGGTGGCCTCTGTTTGGCCGAACATATTGGTGATGTGAATGAGCGCATAAAATACAACCAGCACGTATTTCAATGCACCCTTAAAATGCAGGGATTCCTTGTTCATCATGGTTTGTTTTAACTTATAATGTATAAAAGTGGCTACTTGTTTTACTTTTTGAGCTGGGGATTGATTCCCATGAACGAGTAGCCACCGTCGTGGAAGAGGTTTTGCATGGTCACCATTCTACTCAGATCTGAAAACATAAGAACACAATAGTTGGCACAGTCATCTGCGGTAGCATTGCCCAGGGGAGACATTTCATCTGCATAATTGTAGAAATCATCAAAGCCATCTACTCCGCTGCCAGCCGTTGTGTAGGTGGGAGACTGAGAAATGGTATTGACTCTTACATTTTTCTTATCCCCAAAATGGTAACCAAAGGAGCGCGCAAAGGACTCCAGCAGAGCCTTGGACTCAGCCATTTCACTGTAAGATGGAAACACGCGCTGGGCGGCGATGTAGGTGAGTGCCAGGATAGATCCCCAGTCATTCATAGCATCCTTTTTCCATAGGCTTTGCATGACTTTATGAAATGAAATCGCGCTAATATCAAAGGTTTTTTGCATCCAGTCATAGCGCAAATCAGTGTATTCTCTTTTCTTTCTCACATTGAGTGACATACCAATGGAATGCAAAACAAAATCGATAGGACCACCAAGGTGCTCCATTGCCTTATCAACCAATTCCTCTAACTGTTCTTCGCTTGTGGCATCTGCCGGAATCGCCGGCACATCCAATTGCTTAGCCAACTCTTCGATCTGACCAAAACGAAAGGCCATAGGGGCATTGGTCAGGACAATATTTGCCCCGTGTTCAACAGTTTTTTCCGCCACTTTCCATGCGATTGACTTATCGTCAAGGGCACCAAAAATAATTCCTCTCTTTCCTTGTAACAATTGATTCATTTCGTCCTGATTTTACTCCGAAGATAATAGATATTAAAAAAATAGAATTACTGCCCTTCCAGAAGAGCTTTGGCATTGGCAATTGCCGCCTCACTTTTTTCTTTGCTACTCAGCATTCCAGCAATCTCTTCTATGCGTCCATCAGCTGTAAGTAATTCAATATTGGTTTGTGTTCTGTCCTCCAAGTCTCTTTTATATACCCGGTAGTGATGCTTTGCAAGGGCTGCAATCTGGGGACTGTGCGAAATACAAATTACTTGCCTGAATTGACTGATCTCTCTGAGTAATTCGCCCATTTTTGCTGATACTTCACCGCTAACTCCGGTGTCGATTTCGTCGAAGATGAGGGTATTTACTTCGAGATGTCTGCTGAGGATCGCATTGATAGCCAATGACATCCTTGAACGCTCACCTCCACTTGCCACCTCGTCCAACTTTTGGAGCTGTGCGCCTTTATTTACTGCCACCAGGAGCTGGACGAGATCCTGGCCATTCGGCCCGTAATCTTCTGTTTCACTAAAGCTGAATTCCATTCGCACATTGGGCATGGCCATGGAGCGCAAATGTTGGATCCAGGCCTTTGTAAGTGGAATAGCCACCTTTTTCCTGGCTTCAGAAAGTTTTATTGCTGATTCCTCGAGGTCCTCAAGCGACTTTTTCAAAGCCACTTCCGTATTTGCAAGTTCCTGCTCCATGGAATCCATATCACCCATTTTCCCACCCAGTTCATTCTTCAACTGCAGGAGTTCCTCAATGCTATCCACCTGGTGCTTTCTTTGCAAACGGATGAGTTCGTCCAATCTCGACCGGACTGCTTCGAGCTTTTGCTCGTCGTAAACCACCTCTTCCGCCAGGTCCAAAGCATCTCTCTCCAATTCTTCTACATCTGAAACTACATTCTCCAACCTCTCCCTAAACTGATTGAGACGCTGATCCTCAAAGGATAGGTCAGAAATCAGACGAACACCTTCTCGAAAAGGCTCCATCCAGTCATTCTCACCCCCTGAAATCTGGTGAGCCAATTTCATGAGCCCCATGTGTATAGATTCGGCGTTCTCGAGAAG
>DATFJT010000304.1:0-3837 GCA_035269065.1 Saprospiraceae bacterium
CTGGCTTTGGGTTAAACTGGCATTCGTATTGGGACTCTACGTCTATCACTTGTACCTCGGTCAGTTGCTCAAACAATTGTTGCGCCACCACTACCGCTGGACTGCACAGCAATTGCGCGTTTGGAATGAAGGCGCCACCATTTTTCTCTTTGCTATTGTATTCCTTGTAGTTGTGAAAAGCCTGTTAAGCCCTCTTTATGGCATTGCCGGAATCGTACTGTTGGGTATCTTACTGATGCTTGGGATCAAATGGTATAAGAAGGTGAGAAAAGATGCCTGAGCAGACAGAAGGTTGAACATTTCACAAACGGATGCCCATTCACTTTGGAACTTCCAATCAGAAGCCCGAAATTACTGGAATTGAATTAAGTCACCAACACTAGTCAGGAAACGGCTTTTCTGAAATACAGCTGGTGGCCTCGAAGCCAAAGGAAAGAAAATATGCCAGATCAGAATAAGGAGTTCAAAACGCATGGGTTATCAAAAAGAGGACTGGATGCCTGGAAGCGCCCCCTGAGGGTAGATTTTTCCGTCTACGAAGAAGCCCAACAAAATGCCTACCACCCGGAGGACAATCCGGATGGTAACTTCGTCTTAAACATTGCAGAAAACAAATGCACCGCTGATCTGCTGCACGGCCGTATTGCTGATCTTCTCAAAGAAACTTCTCCACCGGAATGGGTGCGCAATTACACCTCCCCAGCCGGTCACCCGAGCTTCCTGGAGGCATTTGGCCAATTCTATGGGAAATACATTGCTGGCGAAGCGCTCGATGTCGACGGTTTGGCGGCATCGGCGGGAGCGACCTCTGTGATAGACCTCACCAGTCAGCTCATCGGTAACCCCGGTGACCTGGTGGCATTTCCGGCACCCAATTACCCTGCCTACACCCCGGACATTGGCAATAAGGGGCAATTGGAACGATTGGACTTTGATTTGCTCAATGGAGATTTATCAAAGGGAAGAATGTGCCTTCACAAAGGTCTTTTGGACGGACTGCTTGAAAAAGCCAGAGAGAAAGGGAAAAAACTTTCCGCCCTGGTACTCACTCAACCCGACAATCCCATGGGCCATGTCTATGCGGCAGGAGAATTAGAGCTGGCAGCCGATTGGTGCATCGAAAATAAAGTTCACCTCATCGTCAACGAGATTTATGCCCTTTCTCAATTTGATCCCGAAATCGTTCCGGGCGACAGGTCCTGGCCCCGGCTATCCTATCAGTCTTTTGTCCCATTGATCAATGCGCACCAAAGCGATTATCTCCACCTGTGGTACAGTCTGAGCAAAGATTTTTGCGCCTCCGGTTACCGGGTCGGCTTCATTTATTCGCAAAACAAAGCCCTCATTGAAGCCTACAGCCATTGGAATGGGCCATCCATGATCAGCAACATCACCCAGTGGATTTTTGAACAGCTTTTTAAAGATGATGCCTTTTTAGAACACTACATCCCTACCCTTCGCAGGCAGTTGTCTCAAAACTACCGCTCAATAGCGGATACCCTTCAGAACCTGGACCTGCCGTACATTCATGCCCAGGGCAGCTTATTTCTCTGGATTGATTTTTCTGAGTTTCTTAAGGGCAACAATCAAGAAGCAGAGGATGATTTGTGGATGCGCATCTACAATGAATCAGGTCTTTTACTGACTCCAGGTACCGGTTTTGGCCATTCCCTCAATAGAGGCTGCTTCAGAATGGTGTATTCCTGCCTGCTGCCTGAAGAAATTAGTGTAGTCACGGGTCGATTGCAAGATTTGATAAGCAATTGGCGCAGTGGTAACTAATATCTTCTTTCTTCAAACATAAAGTAGCCCATCCTTTTTCACTTCGTCGACAATTTTCACCCTTTACGCCGCATAATCGGGCAGTTCGTGTAAAAAGCAAAGCTAAATGGTTATATTTTAATATATTTATGATATCATTTTAATATCAAATAAATACCAATGGAAAAAAACATCAAGGTCTACAATGGCTATTTGCTGTTGTTCGCATTCATCGCGCTGCTTGCCATCAATGCCTGGTTGATTGCTGAATTCAGAAACCCGCTTTTGATCATTCCCATCATTATCATTCTATTCTGCACGATAGGCTTCTTTATTGTACAACCCAACAATTCGAAGGTCATCACCTTATTTGGAGAGTACAAGGGGACTATAAAGAAGAATGGTCTGTTTTGGGCCAATCCATTTTTCAGCAAGCAAAATATCTCCCTCAGGGCAAGAAATTTTGACTCCGAAAGAGTCAAGGTCAATGACAAATTGGGAAATCCCATACTGATCAGTGTGATCCTGGTCTGGCGAGTAGAAGACACCTACAAGGCTGCCTTTGAAGTGGATTATTATGAGAATTTCGTCAAAGTGCAAACCGATGCAGCCGTAAGAAAAATGGCCGGGTTGTACCCTTACGATAATTTTGACGATGATGAAAAAGAGATCACTTTGCGATCCGGCATGACGGAGGTCAACGATGATCTGGAAAAGGAATTGGGCGAAAGATTGGAAATCGCGGGAATTGAGGTACTGGAAGCAAGAATTGGTTATCTGGCTTACTCCGAGGAAATTGCCAATGCCATGTTGCGCAGACAGCAGGCCTCAGCCATCGTTGCTGCCCGACTTAAAATAGTAGAGGGGGCTGTCGGCATGGTAGAAAGCGCACTGGAACAGTTGTCCTCGAAAAACATCATCGAACTGGACGATGAGAAAAAGGCAGCTATGGTCAGTAACCTCATGGTGGTCTTGTGCGGAGATCGCGATGCTTCTCCCATTGTGAATGCGGGTACTCTCCACCAATAAATTTTAGCGCAAATGAGAAAAAAGTACAAAATCATTAGAAAGAAATGGACCGAAAGTTATTCAAACTTTGAAGAGCGTATCAATAAAGAGGCATCAGAAGGTTGGAGCGTTATTGAGGCCTTTCATGATTCGACAAGAGTCCTCGTGATCCTGGAGAAAAAATGAGTGACAACAAAAAAAAGAGTTTTGCTCTCCGCGTAAGTCCGGAGATGTATGATGCCTTAGAAAAGTGGGCGGCTGATGAATTCAGAAGTGTCAATGGACAAATTGAATTTCTACTCAATGAAGCTTTGAAAAAAAACGGAAGAATAAAAAAAAACGGGCGCAATAAAAAGAATCATACTTCATCCTGATCTTTTCCATCGCTCCAACCTGGGAATGTGCAGCGTATAAAACCATCGTTTCAGGAAGCCGTGGTTTTGGTCTTTCAATTTCTCCCGAACAAAATGCACCATCTCCCTGGCCTCCGTAAAATCGTCCTTAAAAGCGCCCATTTGATAGCAATAACTGCAGTATTGAGCCGTTTTGCTACCATCCATATTGGTGCCGCCATGTTGGGGATCCATGTCCATAGGCATACCACAACTTTGGCAAAATCTGTCTAATTGAGCCATATCGTTTGTTTTATTTAAAATACAAAAATATTTGAAATATGTCACGGCATTTACATACGCAACAATTCCAGGTACGGTGGGGGGACCTTGACCCCAATTTCCATTTGCGGGGAACTGTCTACCTGGATTACTGCGATCATACCCGGATGGCCTATTTTGCCGAGCAGGCGATGCCCATCGCAGAGTGGCAAAAAAATGGCTATGGGCCTGTCATCCTGGAACAATCCATCCAATACCTCAAAGAAGTCACCGGAAGTGCTTCAATTGAGGTACGTCTTTTTCTCGATCGCATAGATAGGGAGAAAATCATCTATTTCAACCACGAAATTTTAGGCAAGAATGACATGGTCCATGCCCGTGCCCAGGTCGTAGTAGGCATTCTCAGCCTAAATCAGAGAAAATTAATAGAGATTCCAAACAAGCTCCTTGAAAT
>DATFJT010000305.1:0-3840 GCA_035269065.1 Saprospiraceae bacterium
CATTTGGAAAGAGCGCACATTATTGGTCAGAGATATCCCTTTGAGCACAGCCAGGTACATTGGAAAATGCTTTTGTTCGGATTGGCGATAAAAGACTACAAGGAAATCTTAGGCCAAATACCCAGGTTATTGTTTGGCGGAGTCAAGTCTTTTGTAGGAAAAGTACCTGTTGGTAATCCGGGAGGAGCCAATGTACCTCCACTTCGCCCCTACCCTATTGACGAGGACCTCCAGGAAGTATTTAAAAAAGCTGGTCTTGCCTGATGAGGGCCTGTTATCCGGGTCTTTTTTACAGATTTGATTCATCTTACTTGTTCATCATATTGTTTTAGCTTATGTCCAAAACAGTCCGTATCACATTAATGGTCATTTCCTGTCTCAGTATATTATCCGGGATATTCCTTGCCTGGAGAGGGTCGGCGTTTTCCACCTATTTCTCAGGTATTTTTATTGGCGTGGTCCTCCTGGGGAGTTTGTATTTTGGACTGGATAAGAATAAAGACGGCCAGGAATCTAGCTGAGGATCTATGAGCAATAAAGCAGTTTTCAGAGTCTCTTACTTGTCAATCAAGCAACTCTTTCTCATAGACGCCATCGGCGCATTGGTTTCAGCCTCTATGCTCGGCCTCGTCTTACCCCGCCTGCAGGAATACATTGGTTTGCCGGTGTCCATTCTGCGCTTTTTGGCCATTCCGGCCTTCATTTTCTTTCTCTACTCCATTGGTTGTTATTTTATTTCTCGTGAGAAAAAAGGGATCTTTCTTCAAGTTATTGCCATGGGCAATTTCTTCTATGCCCTCATCACATTGACCTTATTATTGTACCATTTTGACCAAATACGCTGGTTGGGATGGTTCTATTTTACGGGAGAATTACTGATCGTTTTGGGTTTGTCGAGATTAGAATGGAAAACCGCACGTCGAGGAGAGCCCAATCCAGTGAATTTTAGTTGAAAGATTGAACCAAAACTAACGATTCAGTTATTTCAATGGCCTTTAGCCTCTTTGAAAACCGGGAGCATGATAAATCGTCCTGTTAGCGACAGACTTGATTTCACATTGAAATGCACCCAATAGACTCAAAAAAATAGCGTTCCAATGTTATATTATTATTTGATATTGTATTGATAGAGCAATGTCTATTTTAAGCAACTCAAATCTGCCGTAACAATGAAAACACATTTCTACTTTCAGCGCAACATCCTTAGACCTGGTATTCTTCAATGGATGGTCTTATTTTCCATCTTCTTTTCGCTGACTTACTGCTCTTCTTCCAAAAAAATGGCCGGTGAGCAGCAGTTGACCAACACAGAAACATCCGTTCGTTATACCGAGGATATTCAATTTGTGATTGGAAAAAAGTGTACCCCTTGTCATTTCCCTGAGCGCGGAAGAGTAAAATTCCTGGATACCTATCAAGCAGTCAAAAACAATGCTGATGAGATTTTAAGGCGGGTTCAATTGGATTCAACTCACGAAGAATTCATGCCGTTCAAGAATAAGCGTCCGGCGTTGACTCAGGAAGAAATTGCATTGCTAGAGAATTGGGTTCAGGAGGGAAAGCCTCGCTAGATTAAACTGGCTCCAGGAGACGGCCTTTTTCTGTTTTCGGCAGGAAAGGATTAACGGCGTGCAGAATTAACTTTCTAAAATCTTTCAAGAGCCCTTTCTTCACAAAAAACTTATGCGTGACAAGCCCCACCTCTCTTACCGGCACCGGCGCTTCAAACTCCATCAATCGACAATTGCTTTTGTCCGGCAAATCAAACGAAGCAAGGTACGGAATGATGGTAACGCCCTGAATGGATTTGGTGAGGCGCAGCAAACTGCCCATGGAACCGGATTCAATTTCAAAATTGGCATCACTATTGGCAAATTTGTCAGAGAGTTCACAAATTTTTCTCACTTGTGTGCGCAGACAATGCCCTTCCTGGAGCAGGCAAAGCTTTGAATAGTCGAGTCGATTGAAGGAGGCTTTTTCATCCTCATTCTCACGCGTACAATCATAGAGCAAAAACGGCTCCTTGTAAAGTGTATGCTCCTCTAACTCTTCATCTTCGAGAGGCAGCGCAAGTATTCCGATATCAATATTTCTCAAACGGAGACCCTGCTGAATTTGCGAGGTAGTCATTTCCTGCACGATAAACTTTACATTCGGAAACTGACTGATCAGTTGGGGTAAAATTAAGGGCAGCAGCGAGGGCGAAATGGTTGGGATGACCCCTAATCTCAGCTCTCCCACCTGTTCTCCCTTCATTTCCTGGATCAAATTGTTCATGGAGTCGATCTCGTGTTGGATGATTCTGAGGCGCTCGATGAGTTTTTCACCCTCCGGCGTAATCGATACGGGTTTGGTCTTCCTGTTGAAAATGCTAATTCCCACTTCTTCCTCAAAACGCCCAATCATGGTACTTAAAGTGGACTGCGAAATGAAGCACTTGCGGGCTGCAGTATCAAAGTGCCGGTTGTCGGCCACCTCCAAAATATATTTGAATTGCTGAATATTCATCTACAGAATAGATAATGTTATTGATAATATCATTTTTATAGAACAAAGAAAGGGCATATCTTTATATTATCACATTAATTGGTCAAAATATTGGAACATGAAAAAAATACTATTTATCCTATTTATAATCACTTCCTGGGGCCTGCAAGCTCAGGAAACAAAATCAGAAGGCTCCTGTCCTTTTGGATTTGACAAAATGAACACCAATACGAAGGAAGGGTCTGCTGAACAGAGTCAAAGCATACAAGATGCGCATTCAGCCACTGCCTCCTTATCCACAAAAAAAGATCCTGCGACAGCTATGGAATTGTCAGATTGGTGGCCCAACCGGCTGGATTTGAGCGTGTTGCGGCAGCATGCTCCTGATGCCAATCCGATGGGAGAGGAATTTGATTATGTCGAGGCGTTCAATGAATTGGATTACTTCGCCTTGAAGAAAGACATCGAGGAGGTATTGACCGACTCTAAAGACTGGTGGCCTGCAGATTGGGGCCATTACGGGGGCCTCTTTATCAGAATGGCCTGGCACAGTGCAGGAACCTACAGAACCGGTGACGGACGTGGAGGCTCACGTGAAGGACAACAGCGATTCGCTCCTATCAACAGCTGGCCGGACAATGCCAACCTGGACAAAGCACGAAGATTGCTGTGGCCGATTAAGAAAAAATACGGGAAGAATATCTCCTGGGCCGACCTGATGATCCTGGCCGGGAACGTCGCTTTCGAGCACATGGGCTTTGAGACCATTGGTTTTGCCGGTGGCCGTGAGGACGTGTATGTTCCTGCCAGCAATGTCTACTGGGGCCCTGAAAGTGAGTGGTTGGCAGCAGAACGCTATTCCGGTGACCGCAACCTCGAAAGACCACTCGCAGCGGTACAAATGGGATTGATTTATGTCAACCCAGAAGGGCCGGACGGCAATCCCGACCCCAAAGCAGCTGCCCACGACATCAGGGAAACCTTTGGCCGGATGGGCATGAACGACGAAGAAACAGTGGCCCTCATCGCCGGAGGTCACACGCTGGGTAAGACACACGGTGCATCCAGTGGGTCGCACATGGGGCCTCCTCCCGAAGGATCGGGCATGGAAGAACAAGGATTTGGCTGGACCAGCGACTACGGTACCGGAAAAGGCAAAGATGCCATCACCTCCGGGCTGGAAGTCATTTGGACATCTACGCCGACTGAGTGGAACCACGGTTATTTCAAAGCCCTGTTCAATGAAGAATGGGAATTGACAAAAAGCCCTGGCGGTGCCCACCAGTTTGTGGCCAAAGACCCAAAAGTTATGGTCCCGGATGCCTTTGATCCGGATAAGAAGCACGCTCCGAC
>DATFJT010000306.1:0-8538 GCA_035269065.1 Saprospiraceae bacterium
TTCATAAAATCCGATAGCCTCGGTTACTCACCAATAGAACGAGCCACACCAGAGAATAAAAATGAGCAAGCTGAAAGGCTTGTTGAATTTCACACTCGAATAAGCCATAAACACAGGAGTCTTAATACGGAACACCTTCAAAGTATTGTCCAATTATGTAGTTCTATGAAGGCGAGATTACATATTGTATTGCATCCAGCACAAGATATATACCGCAAAAATGTTGACGAGGAACAGATTGGTTTTCTAAAGAAAACTTGTTATGATATGGCGAAAAACCATGAGGTTTACTTTGTCGATTTGTTTTCAGATAGTCGGTTTGACCGGAATCATTTCGAAGACGGAATTCACTTAAATGAAAATGGAGCAACGCAATTAAGCAAAATTATAGACGAATTGATACGTTCCCGCGACTAATCTTCCGCCAATTCCATTTCGATTTGCTTGCGGTGCAAATCCACTTCTATGATTTTTACCTTGAGGGTATCTCCTATTTTCAAACGTCGTCCGCTTTGCAAACCTTTCGCCGAGGCATTACTTGCCCCGAGATCGAATCTTTCACCAAATTTATCGAAGCCAATGAGACCTTCACTTTTGCTGTCCAGCACCTCAACAAAAATTCCGCGGTCAATCATGCCACTAATGACACCTTCCACGGTGTGACCGATAAACTGTTCTGCGTACTCCGCCTGTTTCAGCTTGATAGACTCTCGCTCTGCGTCTGTTGCCTTGCGCTCTTGCCTTGATATATGCTGACATTTTTCTTCCAGTTTCGCCTTGTTGGTGCGATAAATTTGATCCCCGGCGTTGCGGAACAGGATGCGGTGGGCAATCACATCGGAATATCGCCTAATAGGACTAGTAAAATGGGTGTAATCTGAAAAACCCAAACCGTAGTGTCCGATATTATCACTGCTGTACTCTGCCTTGGCCATAGTGCGTATGGCCAGGTGAGAAATGATCTTGTAGGCCGGTTCTTTCTCTGCCTTTTCAGTTATGGCATTGAAAGCCTTTGCTACTCCTTTGGGGCTAGAAGTATCAATTTTAAAGCCCAACTCACCAGCTATTGTGGCGAGATCCTGCAATTTATCCTCATCCGGGAGGTCATGCACCCTGTATATGAAGGGGATTTGAGGGGCCTCTTTCTTTTCCTTGATGTACAGCGCAACAGACTTATTGGCAAGCAACATGAATTCTTCTATCAACTGATTGGACTCTTTTGGCTCCTTGACCGTGGCCGCAATCGGTTTTCCTTTCTCATCCAACTCAAAGCGCACCTCATCTGTGGAGAAATTGATACTACCCGTTTGGAAGCGATGGTTCCTTAAGTCTTTGGCTATAGCATTCACCTGGTTGATTTCCTTTTTGACTGGTCCGTCCTTCCCATCGAGCATTTCTTGTGCCTGCTCGTAACTAAAACGATGGTCAGAATGAATAACCGTTCGCCCTATCCAACGGCCCTTGAGCCTCTTTTTTTTGTCAAACGTGAAAATGACAGAATAAGCCAGTTTGTCTTCATTCGGCCGCAAAGAACAAAGGACATTGGACAACTTTTCAGGTAGCATAGGCAAAACTCTTCCTACCAAATAAACACTGGTTGATCTTTTGTAAGCCTCCTCATCCAATGCTGTCCCCGGAAGGACATAGTGACTTACATCAGCAATATGCACTCCAATTTCAATATCTCCGTTGTCCTTATGTTCCAGGCTAATGGCATCATCAAAATCCTTGGCGTCAGCCGGATCAATAGTAAAAGTCAGGACTTCCCGCATATCTCTGCGTCGATGGATTTCTGTGAGTGGGATTTCCTCAGGTATGGCTTCCGCTTCTGCCATAACTGCTTCTGGAAATTCAAGGGGAAATCCGCTGTTCACCAGAATCATTTTCATGCGTACCTCATCCGACTCTTCCGAACCTAAGACAGAGGTAACCCTGCCAATAGGACTTTCACCACTTTTCTTAGGCCACTTTTCCACTTTGACGACCACCAGGTCTCCATTCTTGGCTCCTTTCCTGTCTTCGGGTCGCACATATATTTCTATTGCCGCACGCTTCTTTTCAGCAAAAACGATACTGTAATTCTTGAATTCATTAATAGGGCCTACAAAGTAATGGCTAGACCGCTCTACAACATCCAATACCTTACCCTCTGGGCGTCTGCGCCTTCTGGGATAGTAGTATTTGATCTTCACCATATCCCCATGAAAGGCCCCGCCCAAATTCTTAGCCGAGACAAAAACATCGTCCTCAATATCCTCGCAGACAATGTAGGCCGAGCCGGAAAGCGTCATGTCCACGTACCCTACAGTGGTTTTATCCTTTTGCTTTTTCCCTTCTCCTTCATCGAAAGCGCTGAATTTTCCTTTGCCCTGGTGACGTATGATTTTTTGATCCTCTAGTATAGAGAATGCCTGTCTGATGTCCTCCTTGGCATTTTGAAGCCTTAGTTTCTTCTTGATTTGATTAGGAGATAGTTTGGCTTCCTTGTTCTGAAGGAATTTTCTTTTTATTTCTTTAAGAAGCTGCTTTTCACTGAGCTTCTTTGATTTCTTTTTACTCATATATTGTTTAAATCTTGGTAATGCGCCCGTCTTTTTCAACCATAAAGTTGCTTTTACGCGTTTTGCTCGCTTCGAAGCTTTTACCCTCAGTAAGCTTATTGTCTCCCTCAGCGGCAAAAATCATCCAGTCGTCCTCAATGATAGCAACGGACTCAACGACTGATTCCTTGTCATAGGTAGTTCCTGCAATTTTTTGATGATCGATGACTTCTCCTTTGAAATTGTAGGTTACAAGAACGAAGCTGTAAGTCAATAATTCTGCCTTCCAGTAGAGCATCGCCTGAAATTTTTCTTCCTGTTCAAACCTGGCAACGACAAGTATTTCTGTCATCTCATCCGGCACCTCTTCCCATGGCATCAAATCCTTTATGACTGGTACCGGCAGAGGATCAGCCACAGAGGTCAATTGCTTTTGAAACTCACCTGAGAGCACTAAGGGTATTTCAGCAAGCGGTACCTCCTGAACGAATTGATTAAACTCCATTAAATATCATCATTTGACTACTTTCAAAGTGTTTGCTCCATTAGAGTTCTTCAGCTGAATATAATAAATTCCTGGCGCCCAAGAAGCAGTCTTTAAGTTCATTACCTTATTTATCTTATTCTGTCGAACAATCCTATTTCCAGCGGCATTGAAGACAATTAGTTCGCCATTCATTTCACTTTCCACCCTTAAGATATTGGAAAAAGGTACAGGACCGACTTGAAATATTCCCGTCATTGCTTCCGAATTGCTCACCAACTGTCCGGAGTGAAGAGTGAAGTAAGTTTCAGCTTCCTCAGAGTACACATCCACTATCAAGGTAGAATCAATCGGAAGGAATTCAAATGTACTCAAAGGGATGGATTGACAATCTGCTGCTGAGGCTGATTCTAATGGCACATTGCATTGCAAAATTTTGATGTCTTCTTGATCATCAAAATCATTGAACGATGTTTGAGGAAAATAAATCTGGGCCTCCATAGCCGTATTACCTGCCACTCTCTCATATCGATACACACGGTCGGATAATTCCCCGTCAAGCCAAAGGACCTGTGCTTCCTGATCATTCTCATCAATGCGCCAATGACCACACAGATCTTCTGACTCAGGTGTAACTACAGCCATTAAGTGCCTGCTGGAGTCGAGCACCACTGTGGCAGGAGCAGTCAGTGTAGCCTGGAATGGTCTGGAACCATTGTCCGATATGGAAGGAAAACTTATAAATCCTGTGACGGGTTTGTAATTGTTATAATACCTAGGAGTGAATATTCGACATGGATCAGATCCAGCTGCATTACCATTGGCCACCATTTGCACAGATGAGGTGTTTAATGATACCAGCCGCAGATCCCCGAAATCCTGGTGGTTGTTCAGGCAAAATTGCAATGATAAATTGCTTTGACCATCCCAAACAAAAGCTTGATCAAAGTCAATTCTGTTAATCCCTGAACTCCAGGTGTAATTCCTATTCAAAAGTAATTCGTTATGGTTACTAAACGGTAAGCCCCTTGGGAATTCATCGAAATTAAAACTACCAGCACTTAAAGAAAGGTCAATAATTACAGAATCTTGTTGACCGCGGTAACTGTACAGTTCAATTGATCTAATGGGTCCAGCATGCATTCCAAGAGCCTTAAGTTCCGAAGCCGTCCACATAATTTCCATACGTGTACCTGTTTCATTGCCCCGTAGAAAAAGCGCTCTACTTCGGGCGGAATCCTGGGTGTAAATTGAAAACTCCAAGCCTGCCTCTTGGAACGTCAGATAATTCTCTACTAGAATCAATCTGTGTTGCGGAATCTTACCCAGTTGATAATCGGATGAAGCAGGCAGGTTTAAATACACATTTTCGAGATGCTTGCCTGCATTCGAATTTTTCTCATATAAAACCCGTATCTCTTGCGTGGTAGTAGCATCTCCTTCTGAAAAGACGAGAATTGTATCTATGAGAAGCAATTCATCAGGCCATTCTGGAGATTTCTCAATATTCAATTCAACAGATCCTTTTGGCAGCTTACTAATCCTTACATCTACTACCAAGGTGTCATAGCTCAGTGCACAAGGATCAATGTCCTTAATGTCTGAGAAATAAAAACTTTGATTGTTCGAAAAGCTAACATTCAAATTTTTAAAGCTGTTCGTTGTAAACATCCCCCTGCCGTGAGTGGCCGCCAATACAGTTCCATTCTCATTCTTGACCAACATGTCTACGCGGGTATTGGCCAAGCCTTCGTTGCTGGGGAACCACTCCGTGTCTTCACCATCTAGATCGCCAGACATCCATACACCCATTTCCGTAGCCAAAAGAAAAACGTCGTTATTCTCAGGGGCAAAAATACCCCAACGCACAGGCATATCGGGTAAATTATTTTCAACATTGGTCCAGTTGGCACCTCCATCCCTGGTCTCCCAGACACTGGAGACACCGTAATTCGAATAGGTCATGATGATGTGGTCCTCATCTCCATCTGCGATGGCAATACTAGAAATATTACCTCTGTTGACAAGTTCCGGAGCTATCTGTACTCCCCGGACATTTCCATTGACCTGGGAAGCATTGTCAACAAATACCAACCTGCCATTTGTCAGGCCAAAATACACTCGGTCTGAAATGTTCGGGGATACCGTTAGTGCAGTAATCGAAGCATTATTGAAAGTATCAACCTCAATGATATCCTCTCTTGTGTTAAGTAAATCGACCCCATTTAATCTCAGGAAATTACCTCCTCGGAAATTAGCATAGAGTGTCTTTGTCTCTGAGTCATAATCTGTGGGATTGATGAACCTCCCCGTCCGGTTACCGTAATTGGCTCTTGTAAAATTATTACCGCCGTCAATCGACAGCCAATAACTGTTGTAGATGTATGAGGTGATAAGAATATCTGGATTATTTTGATCAATGTGACAGAAAGCACCATCTCCACCCGTTACCTCTCTTCCAATATTCAAAGCAGCTTGGTCAAGAATATGAGAGCCGTTATCCTGGGTGCCACCAAGGATAAAATTATCATCCGTCGGGTGCATATCTGCTGCGTAATATTGTGTGGTATTGTAGCCGATTTCCCGTCTCTCGATTACTGGACTACTTGCTCGGATATCTTTACAGAAATAAACACCTCCGTCATTGCTAAATAAGGCCTGACGACTATCAAAGGGGTTGATCACAATGTTGTGTTGGTCGGCATGCACCTCTTGAAAATCTCTTCCAAACCACTGTGAAACCTGATTCCAGGTCTGACCTCCGTCTTCTGTCAGTAAGACATCAATTCCTCCTATAAATACTCGGTCCTCATTGACAGGATCAATTTCCAAAGTCAAATCATACCATGCCTGGTTCCGGGCAAAATTGGACATACCAATAGCTCCTGGCACAGACATTTTCTGCCAACTATTTCCTCGATTGTCTGATCTGAGAATGTGGCGACATTCTCCTCCATTCCCTTCAAGAAGTGCAAAAATTCTATTTGGATTGCTTGGCGATACCGCCATCTCTATGCGTTCGAAATTATCGTTGTCTAGGTTGAAATCGAGCTTTACAAAATTTGTAGCACCAGAATCTCTTCTGTAGATACCCTCACCCTCTCTAAGACCTGCTGCCACATAGAGTGTACCATCAACGGCGAGATCTACATCGGCAATATCATCACTTTCTGCCTGGCTATTTTCTCCCAGGAGATAAATAAAATTCTCCCCCTGGTCTGTCGTTTGATAGAGCCCACTTCGGCTTGCCACATAAACAGTTCCATCCGGAGCAGCAATCATTTTCTGGATGAATTCGAAGTCTACTACACGAGAACCAGGAGCAGGCTCCCAATTTTCTCCACCATTCATACTTCTCCAAATACCCAATCCACGTATGGCATCTATATTCCCATAACCTTCTCCGGTACCAAAGTACATGACCTCCGGATTTTTGGGGTCCTGAGTGATGGTGGTAACGGCAATATTCTCAAAAGCATCGCCTATTTTTTCCCAGGCCTGTTGGTCATCACCAATATTGGGATGTCTCCAGATGCCACCACCTACACCACCGGCATACACCGTACTACCTGTCGTATCATTTAAGTCAAAATGAATGGCTCGTGTTCGGCCAGATATCTGGGTAGGTCCTCTTTCTTCCCACTCCAGTTCAAAAGTTCCGTTTTTGGATGCCAACAAAGAGGCAGTTTGCTCACCAGCCTGGAAAAGACGTTGTCTGGGAACAGTTCCCAACTTGGGATCTTTAGTGATCTCGAACTCGTGTGCAAATTTACCCTCTATGCGGGCCAACTTGGGTATTTTACCTTCTTCCTCAATCTCATAACTATTATTTTGCTGACAACCCATTGCCAGAATCAACGGAAGCACTACTAGTAGGATTTTGGTACTCAATTTCATGGTTTTTGTATTGAAGTATCGAAATTAGAAAAATTATATTATCGCCCAATTGAATTAGATTGGTTCTAAATAACTTTTAGCTTATTTCCTATTACAACAGCTACGTTGTTCAAGTGTTTCTATTTCGATAGTTTTGTAGGTATTCTCATTGACAAAGATTATTTATGAATTGGATTTTAACGTTCTTCAAGTCGTCGATTGGTCAGAAATTGATCATGTCCTTAACAGGTCTTTTTCTCATTCTATTTCTGATTGTACACCTTGGAGGTAATCTCCAGTTGCTCAAAGACGATGGGGGCGAGGCATTTAATATTTATGCCTATTATATGACGCACAATCCATTAATTAAAACCGTTTCTTACGGCTTGTATTTCTTCATAGTTCTACATGCCATTCAGGGAATAGTCCTTTGGAGATATAATGTTCAGGCAAGAGGTAAACAGAAATATGCAGTTAAAAGTGGGTCAACCACATCCTGGGCCTCCCGAAATATGGGAATGCTGGGTTCACTCATTCTCATTTTCATTTTTATTCACATGGGAGACTTTTGGTTTGCTATGAAAACAGACCAGCTACCTATGGTGTCTTATGAAAGTATGGATGTAAAAGTAGCGGATCTGTACTACAAAGTAAATTTGTCTTTTCAACAATTATGGATTGTCATTTTTTATGTAATAGCAATGATTGGGCTGGCCTATCACTTGTCTCATGGATTTGAAAGTGCATTTCAGAGCCTTGGAATCAACCACAACAAGTACACTCCCATCATTAAGGGTGTTGGGAAAATTTACTCTATTGTAGTACCTCTAGGATTCGCTATTATACCATTGTACTACTATTTATTCAAGTAAAATAAAAGTAACTCATGATAAATTTGGATGCCAAAATTCCTGAAGGTTCTCTTGCAGAAAAGTGGACCAAATACAAAGGAACGATGAATTTGGTCGCTCCGAACAATAAGCGAAACATTGAAGTAATTGTTGTTGGTACTGGCTTGGCTGGTGCTTCGGCGGCTGCGTCACTCGGAGAGCTGGGTTATGAGGTGAAGGCGTTTACATTTCACGACAGTCCACGAAGGGCGCACTCAATTGCAGCTCAAGGAGGAATCAATGCAGCCAAAAACTATCAGAATGACGGAGATAGTGTGTATCGCTTGTTCTACGACACAATAAAAGGCGGAGATTATAGATCAAGAGAGGCAAATGTGCATCGACTTGCTGAAGTTAGCACAAGCATAATAGATCAATGCGTAGCTCAAGGAGTTCCTTTTGCGAGAGAATACGGTGGACTGCTTGCGAACCGATCATTTGGCGGTGTTCAGGTATCGCGAACTTTTTATGCCCGGGGGCAAACGGGACAGCAGTTACTGCTTGGCGCCTATCAAGCATTGTCTCGTCAAATCCACACAGGCTCTGTAAAAATGTACAATCGCCATGAAATGCTGGACCTGGTAATAAAAGACGGGAAAGCACGGGGCATTATCGCACGCAACTTGCTTACCGGTGAATTAGAGCGTCATTCGGCCCACTGCGTTGTGTTAGCTACAGGAGGTTATGGTAATGTCTACTATTTGAGCACAAATGCGATGAAATCCAATGTGAGCGCAGCCTGGAGGGC
>DATFJT010000307.1:0-8668 GCA_035269065.1 Saprospiraceae bacterium
ACCTAATAATGATAATGAGGCATCTGCATCTCCGGAGATTGCAATGTCTAGCTCAATTCTATTAATGTAGTATTCAGTAGCAATACCGTCAATTTCTTCTGGCAACGCGTCTACAGTTAGTGGTACAATATCGGCAAAACCACTTTCCCGACAATCATTACTGACATCGGTACTGGGAATACTGGCAGTAAATCTCCTTATAGGTCTTTCAGGTTGTGCACTGGCAACACTATAAAAAATTAAAAATGTAAGGAATAAGTAAAAAGCTCGATTCATACTATTTGTTTTTTGAGATTGTCATAAATGATGTCACAACATAAGCTAGAAGCGTAATTCAAGGATAAGAAAATCCAGTTGATGTTCTGAACGGCAGCCCAGATGTTACGAATGGTAAGTTGCCCTTGCGATAAGGACACCCAAAGCCTTGGATGAATAAGCGTGAAGAAAAAGTCTATCGACTACAGCTGATAGACCAGGCTGATGTGCAGGGAGTACACATGACCCATCTCATTCATTTCTGAGTCGTATTTCATGGAACTGCTATGGCATTCTTTCCGGGGCTTAAGGAAATTGATGCTTTATCACAGGTCGTGGTGCCAGTTTGATAGTGTACAGCTAAGAGGATAAAAAATATGTTCTGTTTTCTACTCCCTAAAATGCACCTGTTCATAAGGATTCAAGACCCATTGCCCCTCGTGCTGGTAGAGTTCCAGACAGACCCTGGCCGAATCAATGCCACGGGTTCGTAAATGATTATTCTGGGCTATTGAGAAGTGCTCACACAATTTGCCATTCTCAAAGCGATAGACATTGGGGGCATCAAATCCCTCGTAAAATCCTCCGCGTGCTTCAGACCTAAATGACAGGTCCGGTGCATTAATCGGTTTTGCCTCGTAACCCTGAAGCGAAGCCACGCCAAGAACAGAAGTGAGCGGTTTGCGCGTAGCTGATTTGGTGAAAATGTACAGTTCTTTGAGCTTGTTGCTGTCTAAATCAGCAAAAAGCACGGTGTCGATGACATCTGTGATGTTGAAACGATGAGTCAAATTCTTTTTGAATCCCTCTGTTTCTACCAGGATGTCAATTTTCTGTCCCTCGGCTTGTTCTGTTTTGATGTTGTAGCTGTGTCCCTTCTGGTCGGACATCTTTACGCCTTTTTCAAATGGATTGGTATTTTGATTGCAGGCGAAAGTCAATAAAAGCATGGAAAAGAGGAAATAACCGTTCCGCATAATTCAATTTTTCCCCTAAATAAGAAAAAGGGTGCAACATTTGCTACACCCTTCTTAAAAAACTGCTAACGCGATTAAACTTTTCCTTTGAGCGCTATCGTCTCTCCCACTTTTCTTTTGATTCTTAGATCGATGTCGTCTCCTTCTTCTAATTCTCGGAGGGCATCTTGGAGGTCACCAATGGTTTTTATTTTTTGATCATTGATCTCTTCTAGCACATCGTTTAGCTTTATGCCAAGTTTTTCTGCAAGACTATTGGGTAAGACGGTTATAACCTCCAGCCCTTCAAGGTTTTCGCTCAATATAACCCCAAGCCTGACACCTTCTCTTTCCAGCCAATTAAAGTCTTCTACATCATTTTTGAAAAATCTCATAGAATGAGCTTTCGTGGGGAACTCGATTTTTCTCAAATTTACACGCACCTTCATTTTCTTGCCATAACGCAGAAATTCAACTTTTAGACGATCCCCATCTTCTTTTTTCTCAATGATTTCCTTGAGTTCCTCAAAACGATTGATTTGCGAGCCTTCGACAGAAAGAAGGACATCTCCTGATTTTAATCCGGAATCTTTGGCCGGACTATTATCGATTACGCTTTGTATAATGAGGTTGTTTTCATAGCGGTCATCGAAGACCAATCCAATCCCCAATTTTTTTACAGTAGTGCTCATCATTTTTCGTTCGCCCACCATTTTGCGAAAAGGAAACGCATCACCTTCTTCCTTATCAATGAGGATTCGAACTTCCTGCTCATACTCATCTGCTTTTGATTCAGTCGCGGATTTGATAAGGCTTTCAATGTTCACATCTTCATGGTAATCGAATTCCTTAATCTGTTTTGTTCCATCCGGTTGAACCGTGATGATCTTGACTTTTTTCCCGTAAGTGCCCTCTTCTAGTGTTTTATCTTCTTGTGCTGACATAAAAGAGAACATCAATAACAATACTGCTGTTGCTGGCCAGAATATAGTCCCACATTTCATAGGCATAGAGTTTTAATTCTAATACAAATATACTGGTGTTTAGCCCATCAATTTCTTATGAAAAGCTTAATTAAGAAGAACTTAAGAGATCTTTAACAGATCGGATCCTATTGTTTTACAAACCTCAATACCTTACGCTTATTTGCGATTTGAATTTCTGCAAAGTACAGACCAGGCTGCAGGGAAGAAATGTCTGAACGCGCCTGACCTGAATGCATCCCTATTGATTGCTCCATATGAATGTGTCCGTTGAGACCAATAATGCGCAGGTGGACATGGCTATTCAAATCTGTTTGGGTATCTAGATTTAACCATTTCGAGGTCGGGTTGGGGTAGAGTTGAAACCCGATTTCTTCTGTCCTGACAACTTCCGTAGATGAAGTCAGAATATTGTTTCTGCATTGACTCAAGGTAGCACGCATAATACCTACCTGTTGTACGGTAAACATATTTTGGCAGCGTTCAGCGGAATAATCCATGTAATTCTCAATCATGTCGGGTAAATCGGTTTCACCTTCTGTGCAGGTGTTGAGTTCGAAATCACAGGAAAAATTAGAGCTGAGGCCCTGGTTTGGCGTGTCTTCTAAACCATCGTCTGCATCGCAATCAGGAAAGCCGAATATCGCTAAAGTTCCATCACCCCAAGTATGTCTAAGGCCGAGATAATGCCCGACTTCATGTGTGAGAACGCGACCTTGAAAATTGACAGTCGTCCCTTGTGTACTGATGCTTCCTGTCGTATCAAAGGCCTCGTAGTGCACCACCACTCCGTCAAATCTGCGCTCCGGAACGGCAGAATCTTCTGGCCAATTAGGTGCGCATGAGGGCGGGTAGGCATAACCGAGTAAGATGCGGTCCTCAATATTACAGATCCATATATTGAGAAATTCGTCCACATTCCTGGCGTCACTGCCTCCATCTGCACTGCTTTTAACGTTGTCTGGTAAACCACCACCGAATATATCCAGCTCAAAAACAGTATCTGTTGCCACACGAATAATTTCCTGGAGTTCAAAGTGAATGGCGGGGTCGGCTGCACGATTTTTAAAAATGGGCCGAATATTGGTGGTATCCGCGTTAGAACGTGAAAAGTCACGGTTGAGTTGGTTAATCACAGCTTGAACGCGTTCATCACTCAAGTTTTGACTGTCATTTTGATAAACAATGTGCACGACGGTTTGAACATTGTAATTAAAGTCCGTTTTTTCAAATTGGGCTTCATTTTTTAATAGCTGAAAGCTTTTTTCCAGATAAGATTTATAACCGGGATTTTCTTTTTCATGCTGATTGATCACCCAATCGTATCCGCAATGTAGGAACTCAGATGAATTTTGGCCTACCGCTATGAGTGAAATGACGCTAAAAAGGGTAGTCAGGAAGTTTTTCATTGGTTTTTCTTTAGATAAGTGAAATTAAGCATTTCAATTGTAATGCTTCAGCTTGCAGCCAGTTTATTGAATTTTGTCCGAAATACAGTTGCGCTCTGTGGACAATATCAGTTTCTTGTGCGTTCTCATATAAAGAATTCCTTTAATAAGGCTTGAGCCGGGCGAACAAAAGTTGAAACAATGAATTTAAGAACCAATTGGAAAAAATGGGGTCTCTCGTTGATGGTATGCAGTGCGATCATTTTTGTGGCACGTGTCAATAACCCACCTGACCGAAGATCCGGTGCCCCCGGGGATGGTTCCTGTGGTGATGCCGGTTGTCATGTCGGAGGTACAACGATGGATGGAGAGATAGATATACTCGGTCTTCCGGACAGAATAGAAGAAGATTCAACTTACAGACTGACCGTGATGCTCAATAACCCCAATGGAAATGCTTCCAGGGGTGGCTTCCAACTAACCGCCATAGGCAGTGATCAAGATAGCATTGGGACTTTTGCCAATACAGATCTCAGTTCAGTTATTACGCGGTCGCTGAATAGAATTTACTGGGAACATCAGCCGGCCAAGTTCTTTGACATCAATAGTCAGGTGGTGTATGAAGTAGATTGGACTGCCCCTTCCGAAATGGTAGACAGCGTGGTATACTTTTACACCACAGGAGTCATTGCGAACGGCAATGGTGCCAATAGTGGCGATTTGGTGGTAAGTGCAGCCGACACCCTCCCTTTAATTGCAGGAATTCCCGAATTTGAAGCTGAGATTTCCCGTGCAGACAATGTGAGTTGCTTTGGAGAACAGGATGGATTGCTTATTGCCAGGGGCATAGGAGGTATTCCCCCTTATAATTATGTTTGGAATAATGGCGACATGGATTCTGTGGCTGAGGACCTGGCTGCGGGAACTTACCGTGTGACAGTTAGCGATAGTGATGGAAATAGTCAGTCCTTGCAGCGCACGATTCGCCAACCGGACAGCCTGATGCTTTCAGCTGATGTCATCGATGTGCAATGCAATGGTGATTTGACTGGTTCAATTACGGTTCAGGTTACTGGTGGCTCTGCTCCATTTCAATACGACTGGTTGGACGGAACCAGCGGGCAAACGCGAACCAATTTACCTTCCGGTATATATAATGTTATGGTAACTGATGACAATGATTGCCAGGCAAGCCTTGAAATTTTTGTGACGGAACCGGGCTTTTTCATAGATGAAGATGAATTCATTGTACAGGATGAACAGTGTTTTGGAGACCGCAACGGGCTGATCGATTTGCGACCAGGTATCGGTGGAGGATCCTATAATTTCATTTGGACCACTGGGTCGCAGGACACAACGATCAGGAATCTATTGCCGGGGGACTATGGCGTGACCATAACTGATTTTAATAATTGTACCTATGAATACGATTTCACTATCGATCAACCGGATGAATTGACTATTTCCCTGCAAACCAATGATGTATTCCCTCAGGGAGCCATGAATGGTGAAATTAGGGCCACTGCATCAGGAGGGACATCACCTTATTCGTACAGCTGGAGCACCAGTGATAATGGACCGCTTATTAGAAATTTAGGACCCGGTCAATACACGGTGACGGTTACAGATGAAAACGGCTGCACGCAAGAAGCTACGGCGGAGATAACTGAGCCGGATTGCAGTATTCAAATATTAGAAGATATTTTCAGCACCTCTTGCTTCATGCAGTGCGATGGGGCTATTTGCCCTCGGGTTGCACAGGGGACTCCTCCTTATGAATTTGAATGGAACAATGGCGCAACAGATAGTTGTATCACGAATCTTTGCCCGGGTACATACCGCGTGACGGTTACAGACCAGGAAGGATGCGTAGTCATCGCAAACTTTCCAATGAATCAACCTGATCCAATATCCGTAAATTCAACCATCGTTAACAACGATTGCTTTGGAGAGTCCAACGGAAGAATAATGTATGAAATTGGCGGTGGGACTCCACCGTACTCAATTGACCCGGAGGATCTTTCAGGTCTGTCCAATGGGAACGTTGAAGTTACCATTACAGACGCCAATGGTTGCGAGCTGGTGCGGGAAGAAACTATTTCTTCTCCGGACCCCATTACGGTTTTTACGGATAGTAGTAGAGTCGCTTCCCCGGGAGAGAGTGATGGTGCCTATTACGTATCTGTAGCGGGTGGCACAGAACCCTATACTTTCTTGTGGCTTAATAGTGACGGTTTTTCTGTCTCTAACTCCGAGGACCTGGAGGGCTTCCCTGCTGATTGCTATCGATTAACCGTCCTTGATGGAAATGGCTGTAGTGAGCGCTTTGAATCCCTCTGCATTGAATTGGAAACATCAATAGAGGAGACACTTGGCGCCTCTTTCAAAATGTACCCCAACCCAGCGAATCAAGTGGTGTATTTTGACTTGGACACGGACGTCGCGATAGAAAGTATTGAGCTTTATGATATTACAGGAAAGTTGCTGAAAGTTTCTCAGCAAAACTTTCTTAACACAGGGCAAAGAGCTAGCCTTGAGTTAAGCGAAATTACAAATGAAGGGCTGCACCTGGTCAAGATTCGAACAGAACGGGGAACAGCTTTTAAGAAATTGATGATATATTAAAATTTTCTCTTAAACGTAACACGCCGTCTATTGACCTTGTGTTGTTTGGACGGTGTGTTTGTTTTTTACGTTTGAACCCATGATGGAGACCAAATACGTACTGGTCCTGAGTGGCGGCGGATTTAAAGGAGCTTTCCAGGTTGGTGCCCTTGAATACATATACGAGCACGGCCTCTCTCTGCCAGATGGATCCAGGATAATTCCTGAATTTTGTATTGTTACAGGCGTTTCTGTAGGCGCCTTGAATGGAGCACTTGTGGCGAGTGGCCAGTTTGAAGAACTCAAGAAAATATGGTTTCAAGAACTGGCGAATGAGGGTTCGGACATCATTTTTACCAGTAAGTACATCAATCACAGAGGACAAGTATTGTTTGATAACATCACAGATGATCTGTTGCCTCCTTTAAATTTGAAAAACATACTCAGGCTGCCATTCAAGAAAGGCAGGAAAAAGTTGTTGGAAGAAGTTTTGAATAAAATCAACAATATTTCTTCCCTGGCCGATAATACACCTTTGTATCATAAACTAAAAAGCCTTGTTCGGAAAGAAGATTTTGATCGTGTCAAGTTTCGCTGCGGTCTGGTCAAATTTGACAATGGTCGGTATTATAGCGTAGGCCCCAAAGATTGCCCGACGGATGATGATTTGGCCCGCGCCATTCAGGCTTCAGCTACTATTCCGGTGGTTTGGTCGCCTATAGATGAGCTCAGTTACAAGGATACCATTCTCAGAAATACCATTGACGGCGGATTGAGAAACAATACTCCACTATCTGAAGCAATTGATTTGATCAATGCGGAGGAAAAGGACAGTAAGTATCACATCGTTATCATTACCAATAAACCAGAGAATCTCGGTTCGTATCAGGGAAATTACAGCATCACCAAGATTGCACAAAGATCATTGTTGGAGATTACATTTGATGAGATAGCTTTTAATGACATCAACCAGTTCAAACTGGTGAACCACCTGATCCGCCAGGTTCGGGAAGAATACCCGAATGCTGAATTATGTGATGAGTCGGGCTGTGCTTTGAAAGAATTTGACCATACTATAATTACTCCGGTAGGGGAAGAACTGGGAGATATGCTGGACACTTCGCCAAACATGATTGAGGAGCGCAGAAGACTCGGGAAGTTGCGTGCCCGGGAGACTATCGAAGACCTTAGAAGTTCTGAGGATCAAAGCACTTAATTTTTTTACTTTTAGGCTCAAATTTGATATCACTATGGAGACGAATACGGAACTTCTCAGTCAGAGACATTTGGGTTTTGTGAGAAAATTTTCTCTCATGTTGGCAATTCTAGGAGTGGTGATGTACCTCGCCATTTTATTCCTCATTTATGCCATTCAAGATCGCATGCCGGACCGTTTTGAGGAGTTGCGGATGCCTGAAAATGCATTCCTGAAACTCCGGGTCATTGTGAGCATCATTTACCTGTCACTTTTGCCCGCTATGATCTTCCTGGTAAGGATATACCAGCAATTGACGGATTATTTCAAAGGACAGGAAGAAGCCTTGATCAAATTTTATAAGTCGTTGAGGTTTCTATTCCTGAGTTTATTGTTGGCTTGGATCGTGTTTGTGATATTTACTGTCGTATCGGGCAATTACATCATGGATTATAAACTGGCTTTCCGAAATTTACCGATTTACGATTGAGCTTTAATAGTCCTTTGAAGTTTTGACCTGTGTTGTAGATGGCTCCTTAACTCTTTAAGGAATAAGAAAGGCTTTGGATACTGAGAAAGACCCTGTGCTACAAGGTTCTTAGCAAATTGATAATTTAATTTAAAGTGTTTCAGCACGACCGTGTAGGCATGCAGTAAATTGTACCCGGGATCATAAAGGTGAGTGGGTTCTGATTGCGAGCCGTTAACTTCCAGCACTTTCAACTGATTGCCCGTGTAGAGATCACTTGTTTCGGCTACTCGAATGTCAAATCTGCCCCAGTAGAAGCCATTAATATTTTGTGCGATTTCCTCGAATAGTTTTACCATCTCCTCATTAATGAGCACAGAGGCATCGAAGAACAAGGTGCCACGATTGTGGTTGCCTATTTGCTCAACTATTCTGGAATCTCCTGCGCGGAGTATACTCTGCCAGTCTTCTAGAAGTTTTTCCTTGTAATGACGCAAATTCCGGCTGGCACGAGGCATTTTCCTCAACAATTCCCCCAAAGTGCTGGATCCATCTCCCTGGACGGTGAGAAATCGCTTGCCTGTGACTCCTGTGATCCCAGACTGTCCTGTGAGATGATTGTGGTAATAGAATACGCCAAATTCCAAAGGAAGGTCTACATAACGCTGCAGTAAAACCGGGTAATCCACTTGCAATGCTTTTTTTAAATCATCTTCACTATGAATAAGATGGACACCTTTTCCGCGCAAACCATTGTCGGGTTTAATGATCAGTGGATAACTCATTCCGGACATGTCCAATTCATCCCCTGGCAGGAC
>DATFJT010000308.1:0-5641 GCA_035269065.1 Saprospiraceae bacterium
GCGTTGGTGCGCATCATCCACCACGTCATCGTGCACCAATGTAGCCGTATGCAACAATTCCACGAGGCTGGCTGCCCGAAAGCTGGATTCCGTGACGTCGCCCATCAGCTTGCTACTGAGAAAAACGAACATGGGCCGCATCTGCTTCCCCTTGCTTTTGACAATGTAATAGGTGATTTTGTCCAGGAGCGGAACTTTGCTACTCATGGAGGCCCGGAATTTCTTCTGAAACAATTCCAGTTCCGGTCGTATAAAATCTTTGATTTCTCGGAAAGCCTTGGCCATGCAGAAGCAAAATGATTTCAGGTAAAATTACAATTATTATAAGAAGCGAGAGGCAGAATTGTTAACGGTATCCGTTAAACAGCTCAAGGATTACCATTGTAGTTGTATTCCTTTTGTGGCAAATCGGCGCAATAAATTACTTTTGACTTAGAATAGGGCACCCGCCGCATCAAAATTAAGCTTTTGGTCAAACTCTTTCGACAGCACGGACCCATCATGGTATTGCCCAGCTTATTACTGGCCTTACTCATGGCCTTTTTGTCTTATCCGAATATTGAATTATCCCGGAACTGGCCATTCTTTTTCATGATTGAATGGAACTGGCCGGTTTGGTCTTCGGTAGCTTCCTCACTGATACTGCTCACAATTTCGGCCACGGTAATCAATGCCCTGGCCAATAGTTTTGAGCTGAATGGCAGACGCAATTCTTTTGCGGGAGCCTATTTTATTTTGTTGGCCTCCATGTCGGATATTTCAGCAGAACGCAGCAGACATCTCATTTTTATTTTGCTATTCTTACTTGTGTTGTATTTCTGTTTTTCCATTTTCCGAAAACTCAAGAAAAATGCCCTCTTATTCAATATTGGTTTTGTCACTGGCCTTCTCGTGATGATGGATTTGAATTGGCTCCCAATGATTCTTTTTGCCTTCATTGCAGTAAATAGCCTCAATTTTCTCAAATTCAATGAATTGCTGCTCTTCCTGGTATCCATGGCTATACCTCTGTTTTACGAATACCTTTACCTGAGTATAGTTGAAAGCCCTCCGGAAAACTTCCATTGGATAGGTAGCTTAGATTATGCATGGTTTTGGCCCCTTGGTTTGTACCAATGGCTGTCCATGGCTTTATTATTGGGGCTTGTGTTTTTTCAAGTGGCCGGAATGCCCAGGTTGATCTCTTCACTTCGTATCGGACCTAAGAAATTTCTATGGGTGGTGCAGTATCTGCTGGGGTTTCTTCTTATTGTTGTATTGATCTACCCCGGAATCAGATCACATATTTTTTTATATGCGGGTCTACCTATTGCCATAATTATTGGCAGCAAAGTATCCCACGCCAAAAACAAGCAAGCAGACTTATTTTGGTTTTATTTACTTTTGCTGCTGTTCATCCTGTTAACGATACTCAAAGCTATGCCAACAGCTTGATTGTCCCAGGGGAAGACCAAAAAATAAAACTTATGAAATTCGGTGTAGTTGTTTTTCCTGGATCAAATTGTGACCAGGACATGTTTTATGCCTTCGACCAGATACTCGGTCAGCCGACAGAGTACCTGTGGCATAAAAGAGAGGAATTGAATGATTACGAACAGGACGATGTGATACTGGTCCCCGGTGGATTCAGCTATGGTGATTACCTCCGCGCTGGAGCCATAGCACGCTTTTCTCCAATCATGAAATCGGTCATTCAATTTGCCGAACGAGGAGGAAAGGTGCTCGGTGTTTGCAATGGATTTCAAATTTTATGTGAGACCGGCCTTCTACCAGGTACGCTGCTGAGAAACCGGCATCAAAAATTCATTTCCAAGAATGTTTTTATCAAGAAGAATTCAGATTCACTACTAACAGGTGAGTTGGACGAAAATGAGGTACTCAAAATACCAATTGCCCATGCAGAGGGTAGGTATTTCGCAAAAGAAAAGGAGTTGCAGGACCTTGTTGACAACAATCAAATCCTGTTTCAGTACTGCGATAAAAAGGGGCAGATAACCGAGGAGGCCAATCCCAATGGTTCGCTTTTAAATATCGCCGGTATTTGCAATAAGAATGGCAATGTTTTCGGGATGATGCCCCATCCAGAACGCGCCGTTGACCCAGCCCTTTTCAATGAGGATGGTGTCAAAATATTGGCGGCATTGGGACATGCGAAACAACAACAACTGTCCTGAGTCAATAATGACGCGAAACAATCGTTAGAATTAGCATTAAAATCAAGCGACAATGATAAAGAGGATATTTCTGCCTTTGTGTCTCCTATGGATGACCCTCCAAATGCAGGGACAGATATTGGAACCTGTCCAGTGGAATTGGTCTGTGGAAGAAACTGATCAGCAGGACGAGTACATTCTGCACTATGAAGCAGAGATCGAAAAAAACTGGAAGATATATTCCCAATTCCTTGAGAGTGATGATGGCCCGATACGTACTTCTTTTCAATACGAAGAAAAGGAAGGAGTTCAGTTGATAGGAAAAAACGAGGAATCTGGAAACATTAAAAGGGGATATGATAAAATGTTTGAAATGGAGCTCATATCCCTTAAGGGACCCAAAGTTCATTTCAAGCAAAAAGTAAAAGTGAGTAATTATCCTGCTCAAATATCCGGTTACCTGACTTTTATGACTTGTGATGATTCTCAGTGTTTACCACCAACAGATGTCGATTTCAGCTTTGAAATAAAAGCACCCAACAAAAAATCCTCCCAGGAAACAGATGCCCGCTCAGGAGATGCCCAGGGCAATGAAGTTGAAGAAAAGCCGGCAACATCTGCTCCGGGGAATGCTGAAGGATCGCCGGAAGGCGTAGCTGCAAAGCAAGAAACAAATTCCCTGAAGGGTGCTACTGCTGTACACGAGAGTGAAGATCCTATAGTATGGACGCTGAGCTCAAGCAAAGAAGGTGATGTAATGCAATTGCGCTTCACTGTAGATATTGAGGACGGCTGGACCATTTATTCTCAATACACCAGCGATGACGGGCCTGTGCCCACCTCTTTTCAGCTGGAAGAGAACTCTCCGCACAATCTTCCTGGTAAAGCAAAGGAAGAGGGTAAGATGAAAGAGGGTATGGATCCCTTCTTTGGCGTAGAAGTGAAAAAGTTTGTCGCTTCGCCGGTCGTTTTCATCCAGGAGGTGCAGCTCAATGGCATGGACCCGGTCAAAGGATACCTGGAATACATGATTTGCAACGACAAAATGTGCCTGCCGCCCACTCCTGTTGACTTTTTCGTTGATCCTGCCAATATGGAGACCCTGATCGGGAAAAAGGCCACGGATCGTTCGATGGGAGACGCAGAAGAGGGAGAATCCTTCAATATCGTCAACCCGTCAGATGACCAGGAGGGCCGCGTGCTGATTGGCAATGTGTTGGATCAGAAAATTGAATCTGTTTTTCAATCCCAAAAGCAGCCTTTGAGCGAATGTGGAGAGGATGAGACTACCAAGAACCGCAACCTCTTGTGGACATTCATTTTTGGTTTTCTTGGCGGATTGCTGGCACTTCTGACGCCCTGCGTATTTCCCATGATTCCATTGACTGTGAGTTATTTTACCAAGGGGAGTAAAGACAGGAAGTCGGGTATCAGAAATGGTTTGATTTACGGTTTGAGTATTATCGTGATCTATGTCTCTATTGGGCTAATTATTACCGGGGTTTTTGGCGCCACGGCCCTGAATGCGCTTTCTACCAACTGGATAGCGAACACCTTGTTTTTCGTGATTTTTGTCATTTTTGCGCTTTCCTTTTTTGGTTTGTTTGAAATCACCTTACCCAGCTCCTGGGCCAATGCCAGTGATCGCATGGCGGACAGTGGTGGCCTCATCGGTACTTTCTTCATGGCATTTACACTGGCCATTGTGTCCTTTTCCTGCACCGGTCCGATTATAGGCAGTGCATTGGTGCAGTCTGCCACGGATTCCCTGGGACCGTTTACGGTGATGCTGGGTTTTTCTATGGCTTTGGCCTTACCCTTCGGCCTTTTTGCCGCTTTCCCAGCACTGCTCAATTCATTGCCACAGTCAGGTGGATGGATGAATTCTGTCAAGGTCGTTCTGGGTTTCCTCGAACTGGCCCTGGCCTTTAAATTCTTGTCTGTTGCAGATATGACCATGCACTGGGGCATCCTGAAGTACGAGGTATTCATGGCTATTTGGATTCTGATCTTTGCGCTGATGACCCTCTATGCCTTTGGTTTTATCAAATTTCCCCATGACAGCCCGATCAAAAAACTTTCGATAGGCCGCTGGATTACAGGCATCCTCTCCGGTGCCTTAACAATTTATCTGGTGACAGGCTTTTTCATCAATGAGAAAACCGGATTGTACAACTCTTTGGCCTTGATGAGTGGATTGGCTCCCCCGGCGACCTACAATGTCTTTTTAGATCCGCCTTCCCCGGATGCAGAAATAAAGGCGAAGTATCCATCCTACACCAAGTGCGCCAATAACATTGACTGCTTCAAGGATTATTTTGAGGCGGTTGATTACGCCCAGTCCAAGGACAAGCCATTACTACTCGACTTCACCGGCTATGGATGTGTGAATTGCCGCAAAACAGAGGAGCATATTTGGGTGAAAGACGAAGTGCGCAACAAGCTCAACGAGGATTTCGTATTGGTGTCTCTTTATGTAGACGACCGGAAAAAGTTGGAGGAAACGCTCATCTCCAAGCACAGGCAGGAAAAAATGCGTTCCATCGGCAATCGCTGGGCGGACTTCCAGATCGTCAATTTTGAGCAGAATTCCCAGCCACTGTATGTGATGATGACGCCGGATGAGAAAGTCATTGCCGACCCAAGAGGGTATCGAGAGGGCGCCTCAGACTACCTCCGCTTTCTCAAATGTGGTTTGGAATATTTTGAAGCGAACAATTAATGATTTGGCACGACATGCGCCACTGGCATGCAACTTGCCATAAGTAAAAAACATTTTTGGCACTACGTCAAATGTTGAGGTTAGTGAATTGTATTTCTGGTTATAACAGATAAAGGGGGAGTTTTGTGTGTCGCCCATACCGGGCTTTAACACCCCCGAGCTTTTGGACATCGGGCCATGCCGACCGCTGATGCCAATAATATTTCTTTTACCCTCTGGAATCAACTTAGCCTCACCAATTGATCTTGCCGTAATATTTTATTAAAAATTCTGCTAAATAATTTTGGAGGTTGTGTATATATATATTGCTGCACCTTTAAGCATGAATGTAATCGCCGGCACATAACACTCAAAGCCCAGGGTAGATGTACACACCGACATCATCTCTAAATATTTGTTGGTATTCTCAAATCGTATCATGTAGTGATTAAATGTCTACTGTGAAATCTGTCTTTTTTCTGATTTCCTGAGACAGTTGCATTCAGTCACCTTGTGTGATCCGTAGGAGGCTATTCCGAAACTCCTGAAAAAGAAGTAGGAACCAAACGTAATTGAATAACATGAAAATTTTAAAAACAACATTTGTACTATGCCTAGTATTGGCCATATTTTCCTGTAATGAACAAGAATCTCTAACACCGACAGCAGTAGAATCTGAAATAAGCTCAAGGTCGAATGGAATTGATTCGTCGTTGACTCCCTGGCTCAATCAGTTGAGGTTGAATTTACTGGATCAGAACGCGAGCTATTCATTGACCTTGGAGCA
>DATFJT010000309.1:0-2657 GCA_035269065.1 Saprospiraceae bacterium
TTCCTCCACTTGTCCCGTTAGTTCATCTCCACGCTCCAATTGCTCTTCGTATTTCTGACTGACTTCCGTGCGCTGCATTTCTGATTTATCGAGGGCCAATGCCAATTCTTCATTCTCGGTCATCAATTCATTGATACGAGCTATAAAGGATTCATTCTGGTTTTTCATTTCATCCATGGATGCGCGCAATTCTTTTTGTGTATCCGCCATCCTCAGAATGCGCTGTCTCTGATTGGTTAACTCATCCTGTTGTTGATTGATCAATACGTTGAGCGAGTCATTCCCCGTGCGCATGGCCTCCAATTCACTCATGGCCTCGTAATAAGTTTTCTCCAATTCCGTCTTAGCCATAGCCAACTCCTGCTTTTCCGTCGATTGTGTCTCTATTTTTTTATCTTGTTGTACCTTATTCCAGAGCAAGAATGCATTGATGAGGAGTAAAATAATGATAACAGCAATTCCAATATTGATGGTTGTTCTGGAGCGACTCATAGTTATAATTTAAGAGAATGTAAATCCAAATCGCAAAATGCAAAATTTCTAATAGTGAATATACAAAAACTCCCCTTAGACAGAATTATTTTCCTTGATATAGAAACAGTGCCCGTGGTGGCAAGTTTTGAGGAGCTCCCCGAACCCATGCAGGATCTCTGGGTGCACAAAGCCCAACGTATTAAACCGGAGGTGTTTGCCGCCCCGGAAATAAAATTTGAGGAGTACGCCGGTATTTATTCAGAATTCGGTAAAATCATATGTATCTCTATGGGCCTGATGTACCAGGAGGAAGGTGTCTGGAAAGTAAGAATGAAAAGCCTCTCAGGGGATGATGAGAAAGCATTATTGGAAGATTTTGCTGAATTGCTGAATGAAAACCTCCATCAGAGAAAATACGTCTACCTCTGCGGCCACAACATAAGGGAATTTGATATTCCCTACATCTGCCGCCGCATGATGGTGCACGGGATCACCCTGCCTCCTCCTCTGCACATTGCCGGCAAAAAGCCCTGGGAATTGAACCACTTTCTAGACACTTTGACGCTTTGGAAGTTTGGGGATTACAAAAGCTATACCTCCCTAAAGTTGCTGATGGCGCTCTTTGACTTACCAAGTCCCAAAGAGGATATCGACGGCAGCCAGGTAGGGAAAGTTTATTGGCAGGAGCGCAATTTACCAAGGATCGTTCGCTATTGTGAAAGGGATGTGCTGGCTGTTATTCGTTTGCTCAGTCACTGGAGCGGACTGCCCTCACCGGATGAAAAAAACATTACCTTTAGCACCGAAGAAAATTAAGCTATGCGAAAGATGATTTTGGCACCTTCTATTCTCGCCTCAGACTTTCTCCACCTGGAAAAAGACCTGCAGATGATCGAGGAGTCCAAGGCAGATTGGCTGCATGTGGATATCATGGACGGTGTATTTGTACCCAACATCAGTTTTGGACCCGATATCACCAAATCCATGAAAAAAGCCTGTAGCAAGTTCATGGATGTCCACCTGATGATCGAGAAACCGGAGCGATACATTGATGACTTTGTCGATGCCGGCGCAGATATGATCACCGTTCATTTAGAAGCCTGTAATCACCTCCACCGGGTTATTCAGCAAATTCATCAGGCCGGTGCCAAAGCCGGCGTATCCCTGAACCCGCACAGCAATGTGCAACTGGTAGAAGATGTGCTCGAAGACCTCGACATGGTTTTAATCATGTCTGTTAACCCGGGTTTTGGCGGACAGAAATTCATCTATCAGAGCATCCCTAAAATAAAAGCGCTTAAAAAGCGATTAATGGAGAGGAATTTAGACGCCCTGATAGAAGTCGATGGGGGAATTGGTCTTCACAACGCGGAAGCTGTTCTGGATGCAGGGGCCGATGTGCTCGTTGCAGGCAGCAGCATTCTCAAATCAGAGAATCCACTTCAAACCATCGAACGCTTCAAAGAAATTGGTGAAAGGGGCAGTTGGGTTTAAAAGCACCTCATGAATCGAATTTTATTCTTGCTGCTGACTTTAGCCGCAGCAACGACTTTCTTACATGCACAGGATATCGTCATCCAGGGGACGGTAAGAGATGCGCTCAGCGGTCAGCCCCTGAGTTTCGTTACCGTTTACCTGGAAGGCAGCCAGATCTCTGACGAAACCGACGACCAGGGGGAATTTAAGATCACGACCACCCAGTTTGAGAAAGAAACGCTCATTGCCAGCCGGGTGGGCTACAAGCCATTTTCTATTGCCTTGAGGGGAGATAAACTGGATAAAACGAGTGACTTTAAGATAGAACTGGAATCCGCCACATCAGATTTGGAAGTAGAAGTGACTGACAAGCGGCTAGACGACGGCAGCATCATAGAAGATGTAGGCGCGCTTGAGAAAATACCCACTGCCACCGGGAACATAGAAAGCATTTTACCTCACATTGGCCTTGGCGTGAATACCGGAACGGGGGGAGAATTGAGTTCGCAATACAATGTACGCGGCGGGAATTTTGATGAGAATCTGGTCTACGTCAACGGTTTTGAGATTTACCGCCCACAATTAATACGAAGCAGTCAACAGGAAGGACTCACTTTTGCCAACCCGGATCTCATCGGGAACTTAAAATTCAGCTCAGGTGGATTTGAAAGCAAATACGGAGATAAAATGTCCTCAGTGCTGGATAT
>DATFJT010000310.1:0-4905 GCA_035269065.1 Saprospiraceae bacterium
CATGTTCCGGTTATTCTGTAGTTGTAATGACAATCGCCATATAAAAGAATATAAAAGATCTTGCCGAAAAAGTAGTTTTATCTTCCGACGCGTCAAAAACCAACGCTGTCAGATCCATAGCTGCTGACAGGTTTCTTGCAACATCTCATGTTTGACTTAACACTAGATCCCACGTCCATTCATCTGGGAAAAGATAAGAGTCTATACCCCACAAGGCGCAGCCTTCAGATGAATGAGACACTCATTAATAAACGCATACGTCACCAAAAAAATGTGGATTTATACTATAGGTGATATGTCGCAGTCTCTGCCCGGGGTAGCTCATCTCCAGTTTTCATGCGACAAAAGTTTACTTTAAAAGACGGATTTTAAGTTCTACCGGAAAGCTTGTGGGTAATAGTCATCCCATTCTCTGATACGGAATCTTCATACCCAAATTCAGAATATTATGATAATCAAAGGCCAGTCATTTCATATATCTTAGGTTTTGCAAAGCCTACCATGAATATACTTTCCAGAAAAATTTATGATGCCAGAAGGTTTGATCCCATCAATTGATTTTATAATGAGCAGAACTTTCACTTATGGTTATCGTGAAGCATGTCTGAGTAATTGAAGACAACTTTGCTAAAAAAATAATATGATTAGTTCAATAACTTTCTTTCTTTTTTATATTGAATTGGATTATAGATATACTTAAAACTCATTAATTGATTGAAAAAAATACTTAGTGCATTTGAAGAGTACTCTGTTCTTAAAAGAGAAAGAAATTCTGATCCATTAACAATAAGAGAAAGATCATGATAAAAGTTTCAGTCGCTGACGACCATCCCCTAATGCTGGAAGGAATAAAAAGGGTGATAAACAGGGAATTAGATATTGAAATAATCGGGGAGACCTCGTGTGGCGCAGACGTAATGAACATGCTTGGTGAGGTGATGCCGGATATTCTTATTCTAGATCTCACGATGCCCGGCAAAAGCGGCCTCGATATTTTGAAAGACGTAAAAGTAGTATATCCGGATCTGCCTGTTTTGATACTAAGTATCCATCCGGAAGAACGTTTTGCTGTACGCTGCATAAAAGCCGGTGCAAAGGGTTATTTATGTAAATCGGGTATTGTCAATGAATTGACGCGGGCTGTAAAAAAAATCGTGTTGGAGAATAGAAAATACATCACGCCGGAAGTTGCAGAGCAACTGGCTTCTCAGGTTAACAATGAAGGACGCCCTATCCATGAATCCCTATCCGACCGTGAATTTGAAGTGCTTTGTATGATAGCCGACGGCAAGGATGTTCAAAGAATTGCAAAAAAACTTTCCCTGAGTCCATATACGGTACACACCATCGTTCTCGAATCAAAGAGAAGCTAAACCTATCCACCAATGTCGAAATGACACGGTATGCTATTAAGAATCATTTAATTAACTAAAATTTTCAGGATGCCCCTTACTTACTAACCTTTATAAAGTAGTTACCCTGAAAACGTTCTAATCAATAGTGTAATAAAGTTTTGAGTTGATACCCTCCCATAGTTCTGACACAGTGCCGGTCAACCTATTATTGATTGTTTAAAGTGTACGTGCACAACACATCATCGGGTTACCGGGAAAAAGAAAGGCAAATTAGAAGAGTGAATTTGACAGGACTTTAACTGGCATAAAAAATGTAGTAAATCCAACTACAGTAGTATCACACATCATTCTACCTGAACAATCAGTGATCATTCATACATTTTTTTCTTATAAAATTATACTAATGAATGTAACGTCTGAAAAAAAATGCTAGAAGAAAAGCAAGTGAAGAAGTAAATGGCTGAATATAAGTTAGAGATTCAATCCATATCTATTAAAAAGTTCACTTTTTTCAAATTAAGAGAAAGGCTTAATTGACTATTGCGCACGTATGACATATTCAAATGAAATAAACATCCGGTACATAAGAAGCACAAAATTCGCTGATGAATGGCCAGAAAATGGCAAACTCAGGATTTATAACAGGAACACTGCAGAAGAGCCTGATAAACCTGAGAAAATTGATGAGTTCCGTAAAATTAATCTAAACGAAGATTTGTACAGGCAGATTTTCAGACATTCAGTCATTCCGGTTATTGTCCATGATATAGAGATGAACATTATTGATGCCAATGATAGTGCCGTTGATGAGTTTGGATACGGGAAAAAACAACTGCTTGATAAAAAAGTATTTGCTTTACACACTGACGATCAGCTGGAAGCATCTGCAGACGTTTTATCTAAAATGAAGACAGAAGATAAACTGAGTCTTGAAACAAAGTTTAAGAGGAAGGATGGGTCAGTTTTTTTAGCTAAAGTCACTCCTTGTAAATACATAATTGACGGTACTCCCATAATTCATGTCTATATTCAAGATATCACTGAGCAGGCACGTACCCGGCAGGAGCTGGAAAAAAGCTCTCAGGCTATTGCCTCCTCCATGGATGGAATTTCCAGATTGAATCCGGATGGAAAATTTGTATATCTAAACCGGGCTTTTGCAAGTCTATATGGCTATAGCTCCCCTGACGAACTGCTGGATGAGACTTGGAAAATATTATACAGAGAAAGCGACAGCGAATATTTTGAGGAGAACGTGTTGCCTCAAATAATCCGAGAGGGAAGATGGAGAGGAGAAACTGTAGGTAAAAGAAAAAACGGATCCATTTTTTATCAAGAAGTATCCCTCAGTAGTACTGCCGACGGTGGAATGATCTGTGTTGTACGTGATATCACAGAGCGAAAAGAGTACCAACAAAAGACAGAGCAAGCGCTAAAGGAAAAGAAAACGCTGCTGAAAGAAGTTCATCACCGGGTAAAAAATAATCTATCAATTATTTCAAGTCTCCTGGAACTGAAGAAATTTGAACCCGTGGAGTCGGTTGAAGCATTAATTGAAGATACCCAATCCCGGATTAACTCAATTTCTCTCATTCATGAGAAACTCTATCAGTCAAAAACTCTTTCTGACGTTGATGTTCGGGAATATATAGAGGAGTTTTCAGAGGTTATACTGACATCTTTTAATTCCGATCAAAAGAATATTGTCGTAAATAAAGATTTGCAATCGTTTAACCTGAATACGAGAAGGGCAGTGCCATTAGGACTCATCGTTAATGAATTGCTAAGCAACGCATTTAAACATGGGTTTTCCGGCGTAAATAAAGGGAAAATACAAATTACTCTTGAGGTCAATGAAAAGATAGTGGTACTTAAAGTTGCAAATAACGGGCACTCCTTACCTGAAAATTTTTCTATTGAAGATCATCAGTCTTTGGGCATGACATTAGTTAAATCATTGTCCAATCAGCTTGAAGGCACTTGTAGTGTTTCACAAACCGGATGGACTACATTTGAAATAAAGTTTCCCATAGCCACCTGATTTTTTTGAATTCATGAATGATTAAGGTAGAACTGCCATTGAACATCCCCGCAGCCTCACTTTAGAGGCAAACATGACTGACGAATAGTGAGAACACAGGTTTAGCAACCTGGAACTGCAGATGAAAAGGCCTTGCAAGAACCATTGTGTCTGCTTAAACGCATCTTTGATTAAATGGAAAGATCGAGATGCTTTTCAGACGTAATTGGAAGCCTCTACACTTCTAAGATAAATCTGAATGGCACTGTAGAGAGAGAAGCTTTTAGAAACCATATCATTAATCGACCCATACTTGACCTGTCCCGCCACATCAAGTATAAATCTCCCATGGGTATTTTGTTGCTGTAGCGCCACAATAAATTAAAAATAGAATGTGATGTGCACCTTTATCCGGAGTTGAGTTTCTCTGTTCGATATTTAAAGTTCACCAAAATGGGTCCGGAAAAAAATAGATTTCCCGCTTTTATAAATTGATGAGGTGTTAAACCTTTGTGTGGCAATATTTTTTTTAAAAAATAAATGTCTAAATAAACTCCTCAGGCAGGAACTGAATGAGCCGAATGATGGGAGTCTGTCAATTACAGATCTGCATGAGCTTTGAGGTGAAACTATCCTTGGTTGCTCAACTCTTAACAAAATGTCTTCTTCTGCAAAAATATTGTAGCTAATCGAACTACAAATAAGTCACAATTTATTCTATTTGAATCATTTTTTCTAGTTCATAAAATAAGATAGAAAGTTTAAAAGGCTTGTTTTGAGATTATCTACAGCCTTCCCGATATGTAAATAAATAACCAACTAGCAGTGTCATTGCGGACTCCAGTCGCACTGTCTCGGCATTAAAAAGTCTGTATGTCTTTTTTTGCTGAATGTACGACAGAATGCGAACTGTATGAGTATGATCAATACCTGCAAAATAATATTAAATCAAAAAGCTATGTCATTCAAAGAAAAAGACGATCAGAACAGGCTTAAAAGTCCATACAATGATGATGAACTAATGTATTTTCGGGATATCATTCTGAAGAAAAGGGACGAAACAGTTCAGGAGTTGGAAATTCTTCAAAAATCCATAGCTGAGTTTAGGGAAAACTCTGATAACGGATCCCTCCATTCATCACACATGGCAGATGTCAGTATGGATGTGCAGCTACAGGAGAAAAAGTATATTCTTCACAACCGTACACGCAAATTCCTCCGATACCTGGACGCTGCTCTCGGCCGAATCGAAAATAAGACTTATGGTATCTGTAAGGCTAGAGGGACAAAAATTGCCAAAGGCCGATTAGAGGCCGTACCCCACACCCAGCTTAGTATAGAAGCAAAATTAAAACACCAATAAAATAATAATAAGCAGAATGGCTATGAATTCTTCAGTTGTTGCAGTCATTTTAGGGGGAGGCCGGGGAACCCGCCTGAATCCATTAACCAAACATAGGTCTAAACCCGCAGTACCCATTGCGGGAAAATACAGGCTGGTGGATATACCTATCTCCAATTGTTTAAATT
>DATFJT010000311.1:0-10837 GCA_035269065.1 Saprospiraceae bacterium
CCTTATCTGCTTAAACCAGATAGAACTACTTCCTCCGGCGCCGTGTATAAACGTCACCCAGGGAGCTTCTTTGGATAATTCGTATGTAGTGTAATGCAGCATACAGTTAATGAAACAAATATAACACAATAGTAGTTCATAACCCTTCATTACACGATCGTTCTCAGGTCATCCCTCAGAATGATCCATATCATTTATAGGGTTTAGGGGATTATCTAAATTCATTCAGACTTTTTGAATTACCACATGAAAACACTCATCGTCTATTTTTCTCATACAGGGAGCAACGCGCTGTTGGCGCATAATTTATCCAAATTGATGCCTGACAGTGATACACTTGAAATTAAAGCCAAGGGAAATAGAAAAGAATTCAGCATTTTCCTGGACTTGCTTTTTAATAGAAATCCAGCTGTTGTTTACCCGCCTGTTGACTGGGAGAATTACTCGAGAGTAATTATTTGTTCGCCGGTCTGGAATTATATGGTGGCTCATCCTATGCGTAGTTTCCTGCGCGCTGAAAAAAATAATTTCCCAGAATACGTTTTTATCACCCTTTGTAGCGGTAGGGAGGAGCAACAGCATAAATTAGAAAACCAATTAATGGACGTGCTCGGAAAGAAGCCACTTTTTGTTCATCAAATGTTGCAGTCAAGTTTTCTTGAAAATAAGAATATAGAATCAATGAAAAACAGTGGTTTAGAACAGAAGAATTTTGACGCGCATATAGACCTGTTGCATGATGTAGTGCTGCGACTGGAGCGAGAAAGTACGAAAAAAGACTAAGGTCGATCAGCTGGTAATTTTTTTCAGCATACCGTCAAATATCAATTCGTGAAATGGTAAAACAAGGAACCAATAAAGACGTCCCCAAAGACCCCATGGCCTGAAAGTGGCTGTTTGAATGAGCACGCCGTCCTCCAAACTAAAATCTAACCATGCTTCACCGGGTAGTTTCATTTCTGCAAATAGCAACAGTCTGCCTTCTTTTTTACTGGCGTATAAAACACGCCAAAAATCTACAGCATCTCCGGTGTTGATTTTATCGGGATGCGTTCTTCCTCTTCTCAATCCGACCCCTCCAACAAGTTGATCTAAAAATCCCCTTAATTTCCAAAGCCAATTTGCGGCATACCATCCGGTATCACCACCAATGCTCCAGAGTCGCTGAAGACATTTCTCCGGATCATCAACCTTTGCCTTTCGTTCATCTTTGAAACATCCGTGCGTTGGCACATTGACGAAATCGGAAATTCGAAAATCAAAATTACTGCTTACCTGGCTATCTTTCCAACTTGAAATAATGATGTTTTCATCAATTTTTCTCATTGTTCGTTGAAGGGCTTGGTGATAGGGTAGTGGCTGCACGCCGACGATATCATTTATTCTTTGATCCCGGCAGACAACCTCTACCTTCATACTGTCTACAAGAGCCATCGCTAGCTTAATACTGGTGGAGGTTACAAAATAAAGCCAATAGGACGAAAGCCTGGGTGTCATAACGGGCACTACAAAAATATATCGCTTAAGCTGTCGTACCTTGGCATACTGTAAAAGCATTTCCCGGTAAGTCAGAATATCAGGGCCTCCGATATCAAAATTCTTGTGGTAACATTTTTCATTGCTGAGGACTTTTGTAAGAAAAGATATTACGTCTCTAATGCCAATGGGCTGACATTTCGTTTCAAGCCATTTTGGAGCAATCATCACGGGGAGCTTTTCCACTAGGTCACGAATGATTTCAAAGGATGCACTTCCCGAACCAATGATAATGCCTGCCCGCAGCGTCGTGAGGGCATAATTTCCTTCTTTTAATACTTTTTCGACCTTCAACCTGGACAATAAATGCCTGGAGAGTGTTTCGTCATTTACTATACCGCTTAAATATATGACCTGCTCTACACTCCTTTGGTTCATAGCATTTTTGAAATTCCTTGCTGATTGTTCCTCCAGCTCAGGGTATTCTTTGGATGCAGACATAGAGTGAACAAGATAGTAAGCAGCGTCGATGGAGTGGGGGAGGTGCTCAAGTGTTTCTGGCTTTAGTAAATCTCCCTCTACAACTTTGATAGCATGCAGAAGGGACTTGGGTGGCGAAAAACGGTCAGCATCCCGGACAAGACAAATGACTTCGTGTTTTGCTTCTACCAATACTGGAAGCAATCGTTTACCAATATAGCCAGTAGCACCTGTTAATAATATTTTCATATGGTTGAAACGGCTCAGGGAGTCGAATGTTGATAATTGAACTAAATAATTAGTAGAAAAAGTGCGATAATTAGGATGACCAAAAGGATAGGGAGGATCATGACAATGAACAATGGAATGCGTTTCAAAAATACCAAACTATTTTTCCGGGCCATGGCGCGTTCAAGCCATTCTGCCTGGCGTTCGTCCTTATGGTATCCCATGGCTATTTCGGGAAACAAGGACATGAGAATTTCAAGTGCCTCTGTCTCGTCCTTGACTGGGACTTGTATGCGTGCACCTGAAAAGCCCATGGCATAGGTGCCGGCGCTGTATAGCGTTTGCTCGTCAAAAACACGATATTTGATTCCGTGGTGATGAAGACTTGCCTTAAGCAATTCTAATTCTGCAATATCCAGGGTGCTATAGATTTCCTTAAACTTCACTGCTTTTGTCCTATAATTTATATTATGTTAAGTAGACCTAGGTGTATTTGGACCACTGATGCAAATACTTGACAAATAACAAGCTTAAATTATAACTGTCATCGAGAGCGTTGTGCATGTCACCCTCAAATTCAATGCCCTCATTCTTGAGGGCCCTGGCCAGGCCAATTGATCTAGAAAGTCCCACCAATTGACGATAAGCTCCTTTTAAATCTCCATACTTCATCCAGCCAAGATCAATGTTTTCATTTCGGCATTGCTGTCTGATTAATTTATAGTCTTTAGATCCCCAACTTAGCAACTGACTGTCATATTCAAAGGGAGCAATCCAATCATAGAACTGCTGAAAAACCACATCAAAAACTTGCGCACCATTTACCTGGCTTTGTTCAATTCCAGTGAGTTCCTGGCAAAAGTTGCTCAGTGATGGATGTATTACAGGGCGGATAAGTTGGTCAAATTCATCAATGATTTCACCTGTAGGATCTATCTTGTAGGCGCCTATTTCTATGATTTCCTGTTCCATTAGTTCGTGCTGGTTCTTCCAACAGGTTGCTTCTAGGTCAAATATGATATATTGCTCACTCAATTGTCTTCGCTTCTTTATCAAGGATTACCTGCATGTCTTTTTCCAAACCGTATTCATTCAATCTGTTGCGGTAGTAATATAATAAGGTAATATCCTGACTCACGATTTTGTTGTCCCTCGTCTTGCTAATAGGCTTCTGAGGGTGATAAATGCCAATATCTTCTAATCCACTTTGAATACACTCCCCTACTCCTTCTGTGATTTTATGATGCAGCAGTAATTCTCCATTAGCAGCTTTTTCCAACAATATGTTTCTGATGCTTGTGACCAGTTGTTCAAACTTTTTGTATTCTAGCACAGCCTCTTCGGACGACAGGTGTAAAACCTGGTAGAAATCAAGATGCTCGAATTTTCTCATTAGTGCCTCAAAGGCGACAAAAGAGAGCAAGTGGCTGGGAAGTACGATGTTATATTTTCGATAAGAAGCCAATATGCTTTCCGACAGTCTTTTCGTGTAAATTTCTTCTCTTTGTTTGTGGGCTTCAATTCCATTTTCTCCAACGAAATATTGTTTAATATCCACTTCTTGTCCTTGTTGATCGATACTTATACCACCGCTTTTGACGCGATTCCCTAATACGTCAATGACTGGAGCAAATGACAGTACAATCTCTGAGTCTCTTCGGAAAAGGCACCATATAAAATTTAGTATATGTCGGATTTTATGACTTTTATCTTTCGTATAGCTGTATTTTTCTTTGCCCTCGGCCTTGAGAAATTGATGAATCAGGTGTTTCCCTTCCAGGACAAAGTTGTACGAGATAATCAACGGTGCAATAAATATTTTTCGATCTGACCCTTTAGCGTATAATTTTCTTTGCGCAGAGATTGTGGTACCTAATAGACCCAATTTTAGCCGACTTTCCAGTTCACCTGAACGACTTCTTGTGCCTCCTGCAAAGAAAAGCGAGTTGATGTCCTGTATGAGAGCATACTCAGACATGGACTTTAATGTTTGAAGATAAATATGATTGCGTTTGCGTCGATCAAGTCGGTAGGCGCCGAGACGATTCATGAAATAGGCGGGTATACCATAGTTAAAAAGGTTAAGTCCTGCGCTATATAGAAAAGCAGGCAAGCCTAGAACTGCATCCATTGCGTAACCCACAAGAATACTATCCAGATTACTAAAATGAGTGGGAACAATGACAAGCGTTCCATCCTTACAGCTTTCTCTTATTAATGGCAAGTCTTGGCCTGAAACGCGAAGTTTCTCGTACAATTGATGCTTATTGGTAAAGAGCCCTTTTAAACTTTTTGTTCTTGCCGTATTGAGTAATCGGTGAAAGAGCCATGTGAGAAATTTCCGCATAAACTTGAATGTGGCAATTTTAAAACCACCGACAATTTCCTGTGAGTAACGGTTTACGATGACTTCTACAAAGTGAAGTAATTCTTTCTTGGCTTCTATTTCATTTTCCAAGCTGACTTCGTTAGCCTTGTGTTGTACTTTATTCCAGAAATTCTCTTCTTGGGGAGGGTCGATTTTCCAGGAATCCTTTTTGATCCGCTGCTTTTCCAGGTATGCCGTTTGCAAAAGAATCTCTTTCAGCCGCTCAGCTGACAAGGTTTCAAAATGCTTCAGAGTGTAGGCATCCAGTTCCCTTATGAATTCCTCTCTTCTCTGAGCAAATTTATAGATTGGCCAGTCTTTCAGGCTTTCGTAGAGTGGCGGATATAGCTTCATTCCTTGATGTCCTCTATCATTTGCGAGACAAAGTTAACCAATTCTTCAATGCCCTCTCCAGTTTTGGAAGAGCTAATAAAATGGGGAGGCAATTCTGCCCAATGTTTTAGCAGCGCCTTTTCGTATTTTTCATATTGCGTGATTCGCTCACTTGCCTTCAATTTGTCGGCTTTGGTAAAAATGAAAAACTGAGGCACCTGTTTTTCTGCCAGAAGGTTGATGAATTCAATATCCTTATCCATAGGGTTGATTCTTAAATCAAGTAGGACAAAGGTGCAGATCATGTTAGAACGTTGAAATAGGTAATCGTATACCATTTTCTGGAAGGCCCTACGATCAGCTTTACCCACTTTTGCGTAGCCGTAACCGGGTAGATCGACCAGGTAAAAAGCATTTTCTACAAGGTAGTAATTAAGTGTCCTTGTTTTTCCCGGTGTACCACTTACTTTAGCCAGCTTTTTGCGCCCAACCAGGGCATTGATCAGGGAGGATTTCCCTACGTTGCTACGTCCGATGAAAGACACCTCCAACAATGAATCCGTAGGAAGTTGTGACAGCTTAGTAAAACTACCTTTGAATTCCACATTATTCCAAATTTTATCCGTTGCCATTGGAGCTTTTTTTATGGTTTTGTCTTTCGTGCTTTTTAACAATAAATTTTAATCGAATGATGGTTTTATTATTTACTGAAAATCAATTAATAAAGAAAATTTAAAACACGCCTGTCAAACAATAATGATACTTTATAATCAATTATAAGTTTGTTCTTTTTGACAGTCATACCTGTCAAAAAGATCCTCAAAATGGAATCAATTGAGCTCTGGTATTGATTTTGAAGGTAATTAGAAAAACGAGGAAGATGAAAAATATATTGATATCCCTGTTTTTAGTCCTCTTTACATGTACATGGTCTATTGCACAATCTCACTGGGGTTTTAAGGCTGGCCTTTTCTCGCAGTCTTTGGCTGAAGATGAGTTTCTTTTTGAGAATGTGCCCAACCTGCAGAGCCTTAAATTGGATTTACAGGAATCAGACTATGGCTTTCAACTGGGTTTGCTCTATCATTTTCAATTGGGCAACACCTTTTTCATACAACCTGAATTACTTTTCAACAGCAGTAGTTACGATTACACCTTAGAAAGTTTCCAAAACGGAAATCTGGATGATGTGATATTTAATGAAACCTACCGCTACTTAGATTTTCCCTTACAAATTGGTTTGTCTCCGCACCCTTTTCAGTTTGGAGCGGGTGTTGTTCCGCAGATTTTTATTGATGCAGATTCAGAATTGAATGATGAGTTAAATATTCAGCAGAGCTTTGAAGATGCCACATTTGCATGGACAGCAAGCGTAGGATTGGATATCCTGAGGACCTTTAAATTGGAGGTTCGTTACGAGAATTCGGAGGAATTGCTCGGACGTACAATTGTCATAAATAACGACCGCTATGATTTTGAATCGCGTGTGGAACAGTGGATTTTTTCACTAGCCATTACTTTCTGACGATGACTATTCTTTGGATTTCTTGATGCTCATACATCAGAGCTCTTTTTGATTCATTTGTCCAAGATTGAATACCAATCCAACCCCTTCTAGAGAATTGAGGTTTGCTTAAACAATTTGAGGTGAAGCCTATTATAATTGTCTATTTTTGAGCATTTTATTAGAATTTTGGTCAATAAAACAGGCAATTTGATTAATAAAACAAGTGATCTTCCATTTAGTAAAATCAGTCAACTTTCTCAAAGAGATGTGTCCTATGCAAGCGAAGATAGCCCTTTGCATAGCTTACTTCCTTACTCTCCTACTTTAGAAGGACTCAAACAATCAATTCAAGATAGATCTAAGCATTCAATAGACCGGGATCTATTGGTTAAAGTATTAAAGGATCAGTATAAAGATTTTGAGAATGTTGAAGAGATTGGAAAAAATATCGAATTACTGGCAAAAAAGAATTGCTTCACCATCACCACAGCCCATCAGCCCGTTGTATTAACAGGTCCCCTCTATGTGATTTACAAAGCGCTTTCAGCGGTGCAATGGGCGCAGAAGCTACAAGCAGAAACACCTGGTGCGCATATTTTACCTCTATTTATTGTAGGTGGAGAAGACCATGATTTTGAGGAGATAAAATCGACGCATGTTTTCAGAAAGGAATTTACCTGGGATTATCAACACAAAGGGGGGGCAGTTGGTCGTATTCCATCTCAAGAATTACTGTCAATTGTAGAAGAGGTTGAACAATTATTCGAAAATGACCCCAAAGGAAAGGAGCTGTTACAAAGCATGAAGTCCAGCTATGCTAATAAAGAGGGACATTTCACAAGAGCTACCAGGGAAATTCTTCATCACCTCATGGGGCATCTAGGCCTGATTTGTTTGGATATGTCCGATGCTAGATTTAAACAGCATTTTATCCCTTACATCAAAAAAGAAGTATTGGCCTCTGAATCTAAAAGCCATGTTTTGGAGATGCAGCAGGATCTAGAATCGCTGGGCTTTGACCACCAGGCTTATGTCCGGGACATTAATTTCTTTTATCTCAGAGCGCACTCTCGAGAATTAATTTTAAAAAAAGACGGTGTATTTAAAGTAGATAGTGGTGAGCTGGAATGGACTGCAGATGAAATGGAGAAAGAAATTGAAACCAACCCAGAGCGGTTTAGTCCCAATGTAATCATGCGACCTGTTTATGAATCTGTTTTTTTACCAGATATCGCTTATGTCGGCGGTGGCGGGGAGCTGGCTTACTGGATGGAACGACCGCGTCAGTTTGATGCGCTCAATGTTCATTTTCCGGTGCTTCTAAGAAGAAAATCCCTTGCCCTCATCGACGAAACCTTATTAAATCAGTGGGAAGAATTGGGGTTCCGAATAGCAGAATTGGTATCTCATTCTGATGAATTGAAAAAGAATTTTGTCTATCAGGAATCTGAGATTGGATTAGATGATGAGCTTAATCAAATAACCTCTGTCTTCAAGGGAATTGAAAAAAAGGCAGTTGATATTGATCCAAGCTTAGAAGGTAAAGTTAAAGGAATGCAAAAGTCGGTGGAAAACATGCTTGAAGGACTGGAGAAAAGAATGGTTCGAAGTACAAAGAAAAAGTACGATGAAAAGATTTCAAAAATTGACAAAATTAAAAGTCGAATTCATCCGGATCACGCCCTTCAAGAAAGATCAGAGAATATACTGAGCTTCTATTCACGTACCGAAAAGCCTTTCATTGACTACCTGATGGAGCACATCGACGCCACAAACGGTGAATTCAGTTTCTTAGTTGTCTAAACTTTTATTGAAAATAGAAAGCAGATCACTTATTCTTTCCTTTAGTTCATTCCTGGGTACTATGAAGTCAAGGAAGCCGTGGTCAAGCAGAAACTCTGCCCTTTGAAACCCTTCCGGCAATTCCTGTTTGATTGTTTCTTTGATCACTCTTGGCCCGGCAAAGCCTATCAGGGCTCCCGGTTCCGCGAAATTGAGATCACCAAGCATGGCAAAAGAGGCGGAAACGCCACCTGTGGTAGGGTCTGTAAGCATAGAAAAGAATGGAATGCCTTTTTTGGACAGTTGACTGAGTTTGGCACTCGTCTTTGCCATTTGCATTAGGGAAAAAGCGGATTCCATCATTCTAGCACCTCCAGATTTGCTGATAATCAATAAAGGTGTGTTATTCTCCATACAATAATCTACAGCCCGGCTTATCTTTTCACCAACGACAGAACCCATTGAGCCTCCAATAAAAGAAAAATCCATGGCTGCCACAACCAGCGGTAACCGGTTGACGCGTCCTTCTTTAACCGTTATAGCATCATTTAGACCGCTTTTTTCTTCGGCAGAATGAAGCCGATCCTTATAGGATTTGAGATCTTGAAACTCCAGAAAATCAACAGATTGCAAATCTTCGAAAAGTTCTTTGTTATTACTGGCATCAAACAAAATCTCAAAGTATTCCGCAGAACCAATCCTGTAGTGATAACTGCAATTATCGCAAACCCAGTAATTTTGCTTTAGCTCTTTGGTCAGGTTGAGCGTTTGGCAAGATTTGCACTTGGACCAAAGTCCATCAGGAGCTTCCTTTTTGGACTTGGTGGAAGTAGTAATTCCGTCCTTTAAACGCTTAAACCATCCCATGCGTAAGCTTTTAATGAGGAGTCAAAGATAATAATTTCTGGAAAGACCAGGAGATGCTGGCAGCACTATATCCGTTTTGGACGTTAGGCACTTTTTTTTGTGGAATTTTTGTTTGCTAGGCTATAGAAACACAGGATATTTTGATTACATGCTCAATTTTTCAAAACGGAAAATACAAGGTAGAATATCGTTTAGCTTGAAATTTTATAGTTGTCAAGGTCTTTATATACTGATAGTCTTCAGTTTTAAGTATTTTGAGTGCTTTCTGACATAATATTTGAGATCATGAAGTACTTCTACGCCATATTGCTATTGACAATATCGTTTTTCTTGAAAGCAGACCCCGGAGATACAACAATCGTTCAGGCTTTCACCTTCGGTTCTGAACAGGATGCTGTCATCTCTTTTCCGGATGATGGTAACGAATATGAGCGTGTATTGATGCATTATACATTGAGATGTGTGCCCGGAGGTGCGGGTGGGTTGGAGTACCCATGTGGAGAATGGGACTATTTGACCTATACCTATCTCTATCATCCGACAGGGCAACTGGATTCTACTCGAATGGACCAAGCCAGTTTTTTGGTTAATAAGGATACCACTGCTCAGTTTGGCTACCAGGAAGAGGCCTTATTTGATCGCTATGCGATACCCTATCAATTAGAAATACCTCGTGATTTTAGGAATGAAGTAATTGAGACAATAGGCAGTCCATCAGTGGATGGTGAGGTATTTGAAGGGAAGGAGGATAATGGTTCCATGCAGTTGATATTGACGGCTGAGCAACTAGAAGACCTTTTGGACACAGGAGACAGCACGATTTATGGTTTGGCCTTCGAATCCAATCAGGATATAGTGCCTTTCCGAGAATTGAGAGAATTGAAAATTTATGCAGAAAACCTGCAGGTGGATAATACCGAAGAATGGCAGGAGTTAAACAATCCTAAATTGTGCTACGAGGCTTTCTTTGGATTCAATGGCGGGGGATTTCACCGGGTACACTTTCTTAGGGATGCCTTACCGGTCTGGGATGGAAGTTCTGATATGGTTTTTCATCTCAGGTGGAAGGGGCAGTTGTCCAATCCTGTTGTTTTGGTGACTGATGATCTAAATGCCCACCATGCCCTTGAAGTGAGCAATGATGGCTATCTCGAATTTGAAAATAACGATCGGGTGGTAGTCAATCGCGCTGGAGAGCTCTTTTCAGACCTTAGTGATGAAATTACAATCAGCTTTTGGAATTTTGGAGACCCGGAAGCAAATCCGAGAAACAGCTCCATTCTTGAAGCAAGAGACAACAATGGCCAGCGCATTCTCAACATCCACCTGCCATGGGGCAATGGCAGAATATATTGGGATGCCGGTAAGAACCCCAACAACAACAATTATGACCGGATAGAAAAAGCAGCGACCAACTCCAATATTGAGGGTCAGTGGAACCACTGGGCTTTTACAAAAAATGCCGCTACGGGTGAAATGAAAATTTTCCTCAATGGCAATCTCTGGCATCAGGGAACAGATAAAGGCTTTAGCATGGAGGGTATTGATGCGTTTTACATCGGCAGTATGACCAATGGAAATTTTTACCGCGGCAAACTGGATGAGTTGCGCATTTGGAATAAGAGCCTTAATGAAGCGGAAATAAAGGCGTGGATGAATCGTTCCGTTGACAATACACATCCTGCTTACAATCACCTGAAACTCTATTATAATTTCGATGGAACAGGATATCTGGAGCCCAACCAGGCCAGTGCCGTAGGAGAAGGAGAGTTTTATGGTATTCCTGATCGCAAAAT
>DATFJT010000312.1:0-6369 GCA_035269065.1 Saprospiraceae bacterium
ATGTCAAGAAAGCGCTGGAGCTTTAAGCTGGTTATTTGATCTTTAAGCTTAAGTCAAGGCTTCTGTAGGAATGGGTCAGTGCGCCAGAAGAGATAAAGTCAACACCTGTCTCAGCGACTTCCCGCAAGTTATCAAGGGTAATGCCACCACTGGCTTCGGTTTCATATTGGCCAGCAATTAAGGCTACGGCTTCTCGCATCTCGGCTGTTTCAAAATTATCTAGCATAATTCTTCTGAATCCGCCGATATCTAAGGCGCGCAGCAATTCTTTTTGATTTCTAACCTCTACCGTGGTATCCAAATCTAGCTTATTGTCAGACAAGTAACGATGAACATTTTCCAAAGCGTTTCTGACGCCCCCTGCAGCAGTGATATGATTGTCCTTGATCATAATCCAGTCATAGAGACCAAAACGGTAATTCTCACAGCCCCCAATTCGCACCGCCCATTTCTCAATGTACCTGAGTAGAGGCGTCGTTTTACGGGTGTCTAAAATTTTCACCGGCAAATCACTCACTTCATTGGCATATCGCCGACTAAAGCTTGCGATGCCGCTCATGCGTTGCATAGTATTGAGAATGAACCGTTCCAATTTTAGTAAATCCCGGGTGTTACAACTTACTTCAAATGCAATATCACCGTGATTAATTTCATCCCCATCCTTAAGATGGCCGGTAAAGGACATATGGGAAGCATAGTTCTCAAAGATGTACTCGGCCAGTTCTACACCAGCAATTACGCCGGAGTCCTTTACCAGTAAATAGGCTTCACTTGTATCATTTTCAGGTATGCATGCCCTAGAAGTGTGATCACCAGCTCCAACGTCTTCATCAAGGGCTTTGTCACAGTACCAATTAACCCAATCTTTATCCACGAATTGTAATTTAGAATTTCACGCCTACTCGCAAAGAAATATTTCTCAATATACCTTTTGATTCTTCCGGTTCTTCAACAACTTCACCGGAATCCAAAGGAATGTTGACAATTGCATCATCTGTGGTCATGTCACTCAGACTGCTCATGTAATAAAGTCCCAGAACGAGAGAGGTGCCTGCACTTAATTCATATTCCATACCGGCACCAACGCCCCAATTGAGGAATATGGTACTTACATCCTTAATGACATTTTCGTCCTCAGAATTTATGGTAGAGCTTGTGATGTCTCCCTTGGCATTGGTTAATATTCCGAGACTCAGAATGGGAAACTCAGCAAAATAATTGATGTATCCGATTTGATTGCTGCGCATTTTAAAGCTAAAAGGCAATTCTAAAACACTGAGGTTATAGTTGATGGAGGTATTGTCCGGAAAATCATCTCTGGAGTTCTCTATCTGGCGTGTAAGCTCTGACTCCGGGAGCAATCGACCTCCATAACGATATTTTAAAGATCCGCCCATGCCAATTCCCAGACGCACCCCCGCAGTGATACCAAAATTGTCACCAAAATAATTTTCGCCGATGACGCCAAAACGAAAACCAAAATTGCTTCCGTCACTCTGAACGTCTGGTGTGCTCGTAGTCATCCAGCTTAATGTGGGTTCCACGGAAAACCCAAACTTAAAATCCTGTGCATGTGCTTGTTGAAAGTAAAACATACCAATCGCGAGAAATAGAATGATGCTCTTCTTCATATGAATTAATTTTAATACGGCTCAGAAAATATAAGAAATTAGCGTAGCCAATAACGAATTTAGCAATATATTCTATTAAATTCTCTAGGTCTGAGGCTTTAACTATCGACTGGTGAGGGAAGAGTTTATCAGATTCAATAACACTAAAACAAACTATTTATGAAGGTAGTAGGTAATCTATTACATATGCTTTTCCAAGCAGCTTGGGGTATGCTATTCATTATTCTTGTCTTGCTGAGTTCATGTAAAAGGGGCCCGGATTATCCGGATACAAGTGGAATTGATGTCAAAGTTAAATTATCGAGAATTGATCAGGAAATGTCTTGTCGAGACAGCTTGGAATGTCTTGAGAAAATCGAAGGTTTGGAAGAATCTCACCCTACTTTCACTCCGGTTTACTTGCAGCGTATGATTCCGATTCCACCGGTTCGTGACAGCATTCAAAACATAGCGCAATCTGCTGCTTTCTTCAGCGATAGTCTCGTGCAGACATTAAGTCAGGATGTGTTGGAGGTATTTCCGGACAATTCGTTTATTCGATCTTCCCTTAGATCGATTTTGCAAAATTGGAAATACTATTTCCCGGAAAAGCTTATTCCTGAATTTTATACGTATTACACCCTTTTTAATTTTGGTGTAGTGATTCTTGATGATGATGCCATTGGAATCGGTCTTGATTTTTTCCTTGGAAGTGATTACCCGTCTTATCCTGCCAGCCGTTTTCCAAAGTATATCCAAAAGACCATGGATAAAAATTATTTGCCTTCGCGCGTGGCCAAAGGTATGATTCAGAATATCCTTTCTCTGCCCGATTCTGATCGATTGTTAGATTACATGATTTACGAAGGGAAGATGCTTTATCTCTCACAAAGGCTAATACCTGATGCTCCTGATAGTCTGATCTTTCATTACAGCCAGGAAAAGATTGACTGGATGAAGGATAACGAGTTGGAAACCTGGGCCGCTTTATTGAAAGAGGAAATGTTGTATAGCAGAGAAGAAGTAGAATACAGGAAATTGGTCAGTCCAAGCCCCAGTGGGCCATCCTTTATGCCGCGAGCATCCCCTGGTGAGGCTGGATCGTGGATTGGCTGGCAGATCATCAAAGCTTACATGGCCAGACATCCTGAAAAAAGTATGATGGATCTGGTGCAAATGACAGATAGCCAAGAAATATTGGATCAGTCCAGGTACAAACCAAGAAATTGAGGATCATTCTAAAAAGCTTAGAAATATGGAAAATCGTACCTTAGAATTAAAAGATTAAGCATGAGCAAAGGAATTCCTACAGTAGATTTGGCAAAATTCAACTCTGGAGATGAAGCGCAGAGAAAAGAATTCATCCATGGGCTTGGCCAGGCTTTTCACCAGGTAGGTTTTGTGGCAGTGGTGAATCACGGAATTGATTTAGATTTGGTGGATCATTTCTACCAATCGGCAGAGACATTCTTTGGATTGCCTAAGGAGGTAAAGAGTAAATATGAAATTGAAGGACTGGCAGGTCAGCGTGGTTATACCTCATTTGGCAAGGAACATGCCAAGCAATCAAATGTCGGTGACCTGAAGGAATTCTATCAAATCGGACAGAGACTCCCTGATGACCACGCATCAAATAAAAATTATCCAGCTAATGTTTATGTAGATGAAGTGCAGGAATTCACGGAATTGGGGGATAAGCTCTACCGTTCATTTGAGGAAAGTGGCGCTTTTTTATTGCGCGCCATCGCTTTACACCTCGGTCTTCAGGAGTCTTATTTTGATGAGAAAATCGAGTATGGCAATAGTATTTTAAGAGCCATTCACTATCCCCCTATAACAGAAGAACCGGAGAGTGCTATTCGGGCAGAACAGCATGAGGACATCAATCTCATAACACTATTGGTCGGCGCCTCAGCCGGCGGTTTGCAGTTGCTAAACAAACAAATGAAATGGAGCGATATCCAACCTGAAGAAAATGAAATTGTTGTCAACGTGGGTGATATGTTGCAAAGGCTGACAAACGATTACCTTAAATCTACAACGCACCGGGTGGTGAATCCACCGCGGGAACTTTGGCATACGCCACGCTTGTCTATTCCTTTTTTCCTGCACCCAAAAAGCAACATGGACTTATCTGTGCTGGAGTCCTGTGTTACCGACGAGCGTCCAAAGCTCTATGAGCCCATTACGGCGGGTGAATACCTTGATGAGCGCTTGAGAGAAATCGGATTGAAAAAATGATGCATTGCAAATTAGATTTAAATAACTTCGCATAAATATTTAAAGAGATGATTCAATCGACCATATATCTTTTCAGTTTTGGTGGCTACGAAGTCATCATCGTTCTATTTGTCGTCCTTCTTCTTTTTGGTGGTAGAAAGATTCCGGAATTGATGCGGGGTCTTGGCAAAGGTATTCGTGAATTTAATAGCGCGAGGGAGACCATTGAAAGTGAAATAAAAGAAGGTATCAAGGAAGAGGATAAGAAGAAGAAAGAGGAATCTTCTAATTGATCAGCTTACCTGCTTCTCTTGTTCAACAGCCTGTGCAGCAGATTACTTTTTCTGCGTTTCTCTCCATATTGTACAAACAAGTCATTAATGGATTCATTCGATATCACCGTGTAGAGCTTAGTGCTGCTGGTTTGCGCGAGCAATAGATCATTTGGAGCAGATCGCTTCAACCTGATCACGGCCTTGGAATCCATGTTGGCATCAACAAGATGAAAGGGTCTTTGAATCTCGCTGGCATTTACTTTTTCGATGAGGTATTGTGGCTCCAACGCTCCGTTCTCTACTACCCAGAATTGATACTCTTGTCTGTGGGGATGAAAATGTAATTCCTCCTCGCTGAAAATTCCTGGAGCCGGTTCTCCCATGTCTGCAGCAACAAGCGTTTCCAGCCAACTATCGTATTGCACGGAGCGCAATTCTGCAGAAGCGGCAAAAAAGATAAAAATACCAATGACCAGGTGAATGGGTTGTGCTTGATACATACTGTAGGCCATGAACAAAATAGCCAACGCCTGTCCAATTCTTGCAGCTACCAGGGTCGCCTTCAAACGTCCAAACGGAATGCTCAAAAGTGCCCGAAATACCCGTCCTCCGTCCATGGGGAAAGCCGGAATCATATTGAATATGACCAGGAAGACATTGGTCACCAAAACTAGGAAGAGGAAATTGTTTCTTATTGAGCCCGCAATGCTTTCCATTTGCTCTGGAATGCCCGTGCCACTGATGTAAAGATAAAGTCCCAAAAGTATGGAGATGACTACATTGACTGCCGGGCCTGCAAGGGCGATGAGAAATTCCTGATGCCAGAATTTAGGCATATTTTTTAGCCGAGCCACCCCGCCAATCGGACTTAGAATGATGTCCTTGGTCGTTATCTGGTATTTCTTTGCTGTCAGCGCATGTCCAAACTCATGTAGGGTGACGCACATGAAAATGGTCAGGGTCAAAAGCACAAACCAAAGAATATTTACCTGATCCATACCACGTCGATAACTGTCGTATACTATATATGCGATCAGGAGAAAAAAGCTCCAATGCAAATACACCGGGATGCCGAAGTAAGTGCCCAAATGAATGGATCCCCTCATAATTTATTGCTTTCCTAATAGGCGATCTCCGCGTAAAGCTTGCCCTTTTTAACGATCTCCCTGGAGATAACGAGACGTTGTATCTCGGAAGTTCCCTCGTAAATCTGGGTAATCTTGGCATCTCGCATCAATCTTTCTACATGGTACTCTTTGACAAAGCCGTAACCTCCATGTACCTGTACTGCTTCAGTAGATACATTCATGGCTGCCTCGCTGGCAAATACCTTGGCCATGGAAGAAGCCATATCGTAATTTTTGCCCTGATCTTTTAATAAGGCTGCTTGATAGACAAGTAGTCTTGCCGCCTCAATCTGGGTCGCCATGTCAGCCAATTTAAACCCAATGGCCTGGTGTTTGTAAATGGGCTTGCCAAAAGCCTCTCTTTCTTTGGCGTAGTCAATAGACAATTCCAGTGCACCAGCCGCGATCCCAAGTGCCTGCGCAGCAATGCCTATACGTCCACCACTAAGGACTTTCATCGCAAATTTAAATCCAAATCCATCCTCTCCGATGCGGTTCTCTTTTGGCACTTTAACATCATTGTACATAATGGTGTGCGTATCAGAGGACCTAATTCCCAGTTTGTCTTCCTTGGCTCCCACGGTTACGCCATCCCAATCTGTCTCCACTATAAAGGCATTGATGCCTCGGTGACCTTTATCCACATCACTCTGAGCGATAACCAGGTGAATGCCTGAGGTGCCGCCGTTGGTGATCCAGTTCTTAGTACCGTTCAATATATAATGGTCGCCCTGGTCGATTGCTGTCGTGCTCTGGCTTGTAGCGTCTGATCCGGCTTCTGGTTCTGAGAGGCAAAAAGCACCAATCATTTTACCTGCAGCGAGATCTGGAAGATATTTTTCTTTTTGCGCATCAGAGCCAAAGGTTTCAATGCCCCAACAGACAAGGGAATTATTGACACTGACAATGACGCTGCAGCTGTTGTCAACTTTGGATAATTCTTCCATGGCACACACATACGAAATGGTATCCATGCCACTACCACCGTATTTTGGATCTACCATCATACCAAGGAAACCCAATTCTCCAAGCTGACGTACTTCGTCCTTGGGATAAATCATTTTGGAATCTCGCTCAATGACTCCCGGTTTCAATACGTTTTGGGCAAAGTCTCTGGCGGCTTCTTTAACGCTGCGT
>DATFJT010000313.1:0-11982 GCA_035269065.1 Saprospiraceae bacterium
CAGAAAGGAACTTTAAGCATCCGGGGACCGAAGGGCTTTGCTATTGAGCCCAGTCAGGTAGACGTTGACCTCGAAAAAGCCGGTGAGGAAATGGATATTCCATTGGTTATTGTTCCTTCCGGACAAGCCAGCCAGGGAGACATGAAAGCCCGTTTTGAGGGCACAAATGGGCAAACCATGAATCAGTCTCTGATTCAAATAGCTTATGACCATATCCCAGACCAAATCTATTTGCCTGAGGCTGCTTGTCGCGTGGTCAACATTGACCTCAAGAAGGCCGGTGAAAAAATCGGATACATCGAAGGTGCCGGTGACGTGATCCCGGAGGTATTGAGTAGCATTGGCTACAATGTGCAGATACTCGGCGAGGGCGATTTAAAGTCCATGGATTTGCAAGCATTCGACGCAATTATTTTAGGCATCCGGGCACTAAATACCCAAAACCGAATTGATTATATGATGCCGCTTTTGCTGGATTACTGTGAGAATGGAGGCACCCTTGTGTTACAGTACAACACCTCATACCGCATGAAAACTTCCAATTTTGCACCCTACCCGCTACAATTGTCTCGTGATCGAGTCACACAAGAAGATGCCCCCGTTGAATTTCTTTTACCTGAACACCCTGTTCTGAATCGCCCGAACAAATTGACCAAAGCTGATTTTGACGGTTGGGTACAGGAGCGAGGATTGTATTTCCCGGATGAATGGGACGATCAATACGAGGCCATTCTCAGATGGAATGATACGGGAGAAAGTCCAAAAGATGGTTCTTTATTGATTGCTGATTACGGCCAGGGACATTATATCTACACAGGTATTTCGCTGTTTAGGGAATTGCCTGCCGGTGTACCTGGTGCCTATCGCTTGTTAGCTAACATTGTAAGTTACGGGCATGAATAAAGAAGAGCAACCACCTGTATTTAAAAACTGGAGTAGTTGGTACTGGCTGCTTATTGGTGTATTAGCCGTATTGGTAGTGTTGTTTTATTGGTTGACCAAACATTACTCATGAGCAGTATCGACTGGGTAGTTTTGATGAGCACCTTGCTTTTTATCGTCGGGTACGGGATCTGGAAGACGCGTGGCAAGAAAGATTTGCAGGGATATCTCAAGGGAGGAAATGAGGCCAAATGGTGGGCCATCGGCATTTCTATCATGGCCACACAGGCCAGTGCCATTACTTTTCTATCTACCCCTGGTCAGGCTTATTCTGACGGCATGCGTTTCATCCAATTTTACTTTGGACTACCAGTGGCCATGATCATCTTATCGGTCACCTTTATTCCTATTTACTACCGCCTCAAGGTTTATACGGCCTACGAATACCTCGAAAGCCGTTTTGACCTCAAAACAAGGAGCCTGGCAGCCCTTTTATTTCTCATACAGAGAGGCCTGGCTGCTGGAATTACCATTTATGCGCCATCCATTATTCTCTCCTCCCTTCTAGGATGGAACCTCAATCTTACAAACGTATTTATAGGGGTATTGGTCATCTTATACACGGTCAGCGGGGGAACACAGGCTGTCACTCAGACGCAAAAACAACAAATGGCCGTCATGATGGGAGGAATGGTCATCGCCGGTATTTTGCTTATCCAATACTTACCCGAAGATCTACAATTCGGCGAAGCACTGCATGTTGCCGGAAGCATGGGCAAACTCAATGTGGTGAATTTCGAATTTGATTTGAGTGACCGCTACAATTTCTGGTCGGGCATGACCGCAGCTTTGTTTCTTTTCATGTCGTACTTTGGAACAGATCAATCGCAGGTTCAGCGTTATCTCTCCGGTCGCAGCCTTGCGCAAAGTCGTCTCGGTCTAATCATGAATGGATTACTTAAGGTGCCCATGCAATTCATTATTCTTTTTATTGGGGTATTGGTCTTTTTGTTTTATCAGTTTAACCCCTCCCCTATTTTCTTCAATAAAGTCGTTAAGGAGCGCATTGAGTTGAGTGAGAAAGGACCAGAATTGGCTGTTCTAGAGGAAAATTATCTTGAATTACAGTCCGAGCGAAAAGAAGCCATCTACGATTTTGTGGAAGCCCGAAGAGCGGGAAATAGTGCAGAGATTGCAGCAACAGAGTCTCAGATGATCAGTTACCAGGACAGGGCCGAAGACATGCGAGAACAAGCCAGGGAAATCATTCGTGCAGCGGAGCCGGATGCCGAAACCAATGACAAGGACTATATTTTTATGACCTTTGTAACCAATCATTTACCTGTGGGACTGGTAGGTTTGCTATTTGCCGTCATGTTTTCTGCAGCCATGTCATCTACAGCTTCAGAACTGAATGCGCTGGGGTCTACAACGACCATTGATTTGTACAAAAGATCAATTAAAAAAGACGGCACTGAAACCCATTACCTGACATCCAGCCGCTGGTTTACCTTTTTATGGGGTGTATTGGCGATTATCTTTGCCACAACAGCCTCTTTATTTGAGAATTTGATCCAGGCAGTCAATTTATTAGGTTCACTGTTCTATGGCACCATTTTGGGCATATTTATAGTGGCCTTTTACTTCAAGCGCCTGAGGTCTAATCCTGTTTTTTACGGGGCTTTGATGGCCGAGGCTGTAGTCATTTACATCCACTACCTGAATGCCAATGGTCTCGCAACCGGATTTTTGGAAATGGGCTTTTTGTGGTACAATGTGGTCGGTTGCGTCCTGGTCGTTGTCTTTGCCACGATATTAGAGAATCTGTCTCCGCTTTTCAGGGGCAGAACAAGAAATTAACAAGAACTAAACATCCCCTGGGACGGATTTTTTGGGCGTTTACCTAAATTTGCGCTAAGCAATGATTTCAGTCTATGAGAAAGCTTGTTTTCCTTTTCGTGGTAATTCTTTTTACCGGTATAGCTTGTGCCTCAAAGAAACAATTAACGGTTGAAGACCAATCAAAACCAAAAGTTGCCAAAAACATCATATTGATGATTGGAGACGGAATGGGATTGGCGCAGCTTTCTACACCATTCTACTACTCCGACAATACAGTTAATTTCCAGAGATTCACCACGATCGGATTGCATCAAAATAAACCTACAAGCCACAAAATATCTGACTCTGCAGCAGGCACAACAGCTTTTTCCACCGGCCAAAAAACCTATAACGGTGCCATTGGGGTGAGAATGGACAGCATGCCTCAAAAGACCATACTGGAAATAGCTGCAGATCAGGGTCTAAAAACGGGCGTTATTTCCACTTCCTCCATCACACATGCCACACCCGCCTCATTCTATGCCCATGTCCCCTCAAGAAATATGGAAGAAGAAATTGCGGCACAACTCGTCTTATCAGATGTGGACTATTTTGCCGGTGGAGGTCAGAAATTTTTCTTTCAAAGAGAAGACAAACAGAATTTCTGGAATGCCTTAGCAAGAGAAGGATTTGCCATAGATACCTTCCCCTGGCAATCAAACAAATACCGGCCACTCAGTAAACGGCATGCTATCCTACCGGCGGATGATGCCATGCCCAAGATGACAGATGGCCGCGGTAATTTCCTCTCGGAAGCCACAGAAGAAGCCATCAAATACCTCTCTCAATCAGAAAACGGTTTTTTCCTGGTAGTCGAAGGCGCTCAAATAGATTGGGGAGGCCACGACAATGATGCAGATTATGTGATCCAGGAAACCATAGACTTCGACAAAGCTGTGGGTAAGGCCCTTGATTTTGCAGAAAAAGACGGGCAGACCCTGGTCGTAGTCACGGCCGACCATGAAACAGGCGGTTTTGCCCTTTCCTCGGTTGAGGTGAGAAGGCAAAGAAATTATGCCCACATCCAACCCACTTTTTCCACGCAGGGACACACCGCCAATCTCATTCCGGTTTTGGCTAAAGGTCCCGGTGAATCCAGATTTGCGGGATTTATGCAGAACAATGAGATTTTTGGGAAACTTATAGCCAGTTATGGATGGGCAGAAGATGCTCAGAAATAGTTATCCTATTGAGACATACTCGGAGTCTTCTCAGGTTTCAAGGAAATCCCCGCCCCAAACCCCGCCCCTTACAAGGAGAGGGGAACCTCTTCAGGTTAAACTTCACATTTTAATATCTGCCTGGATTGAAATTGAACTTCAGAAGAGCAACACATCACCCCAAAAGTCAGTCCTTGACGAGTCCCCTCTGGAGGGGGGCCTGCCCCGCCATGGCGCGTCCTAGACATGTGAAATTGTGAAACAGTCCGAAGGACATTTCACATGGATACTTGGGGGGGAATAAAGCGAATTCAATAATATCGCCTCAGACCAAACCACTCACGCGGCTAGCCAAAAACTCTGTTTAAATAATATGAGCAATCAACCAAAAGAAGCTGCTTTTCGGATATGCCCAGATCACCCCTTGGTCGAACAAGTATTCAATCCCACCAGCGTGTATAATGGACAAAAACTTACAAAGCTGGTCAGCAAGAAAACCACGGCGAGCACAAGCAGGACGATACCTAAGGTGCCTGTAATGGTTCCAGTAAAGTAAAGTGCCGCGATAACGACAGCAATGACCGAACGGATGATGCGATCCGTATTTCCCATATTCTTGTTCATAGATTCAATTTTTAATTATAACAATCCATGTCTGACGACATATACCAAAGTGAATATAATCAAAAAACACAGGATGCAGACCACCAATAATTTCACGAGCTTCTTACTGTCCATTACTTTTAATCCTCTGCAGCAGCAATCAAACGAAAAGCAAAAAATTCCATCATTTCAGCCAGCTCTCTGTAATTCTGATCCTTTATCTTAAGATCCGTCAAACGAGGCAAATGTTCTGCGAAGTAAATCTGGTTATTCGACATTTCAATTAAAGTACTTGCCAATGTACGCGCATATGGAAAACTTGGATTGAGTTCGCGGATGATTGCTGCTAGCTTCTCAGCCAAACGCTTGTAATCAAGAAAAAAACCTTCCTTATTTTCCTCGTCTACCTGCTTGGTGTGGTAGGCCTTCGTCCCCTCAGCAATGACAATGCGGTGCAATACATGTTCATTTACATACTCGATAGCCGGATTCTCTCTGGATGCATCAACAATATTCTCAATGGCAATTTTCAGCTTTCTACTGGGATCTTCTACATTCATAGTTCCTGTATCTATGAGATAACCGACCCATTCCCAGTACCAGGAGACAAGGTAAATGAGCAAAAGATGCTTATTCTCAAAATAGCGATAAACCGAGGCTTCGGTAGAATTGATACGCTCCGCCAATTTCTTAAAAGTAAATGCCTCAAAGCCCAATTCATCAATAAGCAAAATACTATGGTGAATGATGCGACAACCCAAGGCTGTGCTTTGGGGATCCCGAAGAAATAATCGGTCATTGAGCTGGAAACGCACGCCTACGGCCATGAGTAAACATTGATTCTTAAAAACAATTAAAGAGCAAAACTTTTAAAAAAGTTCATTTCTAAAGCTATAAAGATAGCAATACTATCAAACATTTGCACTTATGTTGAACTACCAGTTCCATTGTGTGGCCACCACCAGGTTTCTCCCCGGGCCAGCCAGGCCTGAGCTGTATGGTCGGTAACGCTTGTCCAGGAGATTCTCGACACCCATAGATAAGTACCAACCCGGTCGCAGTTCATAATCCCATTTCATATTGAGGGTCCACCAGGCAGGCGCATATGGAAGCCCCTGATCGTTTGCTGCGTAAATTTCCGGTTTTTGGCGTTCTGAAATGGCCAGATTCTCATAGGAAATCTCTCCCTGAAACTGGGTATATATTAAGCCAGTCCACTGTTCTTTTGCATAGCGCAATCGCACCTGGCCAAAAAATGGCACGACATGACGAGAAGCACTCTCAGCGCCATCATCCAATTCGGCCATGCCATCCTGGAGCGTTGCATGGGCCGAAAACTGCCAGCCATTTTGTCGGCCGGCTACTACAGACAGCTGTGACCCCAGGACCACTTCCTGCGCTGCATTTTGAATGGCTTGTACCTGACTCAACACACCATCGTAAATGATGCTGTCCCGACCGTTGAGTTCAAAGTTTCTGCGCAGCATAGCCCCATCCAGCAAAGTGTAATAGACCGTCCATTGCCATTGCAGCCAATCGTTCGTTTGCCAGTCGACTCCCAGCTCAAAATTCCAGGCATATTCGGGTGAAAGGTCAGGGTTGGGTACAACTACCGCGCCTGGTTCGGAGTCGAAAATTTTACCCACATCATCTACATTAGGAGAGCGGAAACCAGAGGATACGGAACCATAAACTCTCCAGGCATCTTTTTTCCAATTCATGCTGACACCTCCTGAGAGCGCATTATTCGTAAGCGCAGCACGATTAAATGGCAAAGTAAACAGGGTGGTATCAAAACGGGCCTGCAAATCAAAGAAATTGTAGCGCAAGGAAGCATCTATGGACCAGTGTAAATTCAGGTCTTTCGAAGCCGTTGCATAAGCAGCAGCAGATTGCCACTCAGCATCCGGGTATCTCGGGGCCTCTTCCTCAGATGTACCTGTTTCAATATTGCGCAATTGCCCATTGGATTGTACATCATTGTATAGAAACTCCAGCCCGTAGTTGATGGCCCAGTCGTTTTTGAAGGTTTTCCGGGCATCGAGGTTAACTGACCAGGCGTCTACCTCCTCGGTTCTCGTCGCCCGCAGAGGTGACTGGAAATTTCTGGTAATCCTGCTTTCTCCAAAACCCTGTTTTGCCAGTGTCAATCGCCATTGGTCGTAAAGTTGACCCGATTTCTGATGATGTAAGGAAAAGCGGTGCATGGCCCATTGCTGGGGTCCATAATCCCATTCCCCGTATCTCGGAAGGCCATTTCTACTGCGCAAATGTCGATCATACCTACCGTAGGGACTGGTTTCTGACCAGAAAAAAGCATAGGAGGCTTTCCAATGCCTGCCGGGGCGATAATTCAGTTTGTGCATGGTATGCCATTGGTCGAAGGCACTGGGTCGTTGCCGCTGAGGATCGCTGTTTTCTAAGACCAGATCCGTGTCACCTTGCCTGCGGACATAAGTCTCCCTGAGGTAATCTTCGGGTCCATTTGAGCCCATGGTCATATTTCCGTAATCATTCCGGCTTACAGAACTCACAAAAGCCCATCGCTCTCCGGACCAACCGACATGGGCATGCCAGCTGCGTTCATCATTGGCTGTTGCATAGCGTCCTGCTACCTGTCCTTTCCACCCTGATTGATCAGTGGGGGCCTCCAGGCTGTGAAAATGCATAATACCCCCGATAGCATCACTGCCATAAATGGAAGACTCCGGACCGAAGAGCACCTCAGCATCCTCTGTAGCATACGGATCGATGGAAATGACATTTTGCAGATTACCACTTCTGAAAATGGCATTGTTCATTCTCACACCATCAACAACGATCAAAACTCGATTGGCCGCAAAACCACGGATCATGGGACTTCCCCCTCCCTGCTGACTCTTTTGAATGAAAATGTCCCCAGTCAGGCCCAGCATATCTGCTGCTGTCTGGGGTTGCATGAGGCGCATCTCCGGTTCGGTTATCTTGGCAATTCGGGCATTGATGCTACTGCGGTCACGGTTCCACTTCAGGGCACTCACCACTAGTTCGTTGAGTGTAATTGAGCTGGGAGTGAGAAAAATTTCCAGGGTGTCCTTCGTATTTTCCATCCACGAAAATGCCAAAGGCTCATAACTCATGTGGCGAATGAGCAGGCTGTCCCCGTTTTGGAGCCGTTTCAGAAAAACAAGGCCATCGCTATCGCTGACTTGAGACACTGCTTTCTCATGCGAGAAAACAACAGCTCCTTCTATTGGACGTCTGGTTTTATCCTCTAAAATCCTGATATGCTGGGCCTGTAGCTGCCAAAAGCAGGTGGACAAATAAACCATGAGAACAATACGCGACATGCACAAAACTGATTGTTAATTCAGGGTAACAAATAACGGAAAAGAATTTTAAAAATGCATTGCGGCATAGCCTTCTTACAGGGATGCCAGCCAATTGGTCAACTGCTCCTTTTCTCCATCAGAAAGCCTACCTTCTCCATGGAGCAATCGATAGCTCTTTAGCGGCATCTTATTTTCTTCAATTTCTTCAATCATTTCATCCAGGATGTGCTCCCGGTCATCTGCACTATAACTGGTCCAAATGGAGAAATTGAGATGCTCGCGACCATGATTGATGTGTTTCTGAATGTACCAGGAAACAGGCGCAATGGAGGCATAGAAGGGATATTCTGTTTCGTTCGAGTGGCAGTCGTAGCAGGCCGCTCTCAAAATCTCCGCTGCCGGAGCTGAATCCTGTTGACTGAGAAAATCCATAGCCGGTTCGGCCTTTTCGATGGTGCGGTCGACAGGGATAAACTGTATGGCGAGCAGAATCAGTAGTAGGCCCAATCCGATTTTTTGTATGGTAGAACGTGTCATAAGTTTCAATTGGCGAATGATCAAAAATCGGAAAGCTTTTTCAAAATAAGGCCTGTTTTAGAAAAAAAGTGCCATACGTTTGATCATGAACATAATTAATGCCAATTTCCTCTCTAATTAGTCTAAAAATGGGTGCTCATGGATCAGATATTCCACATCATCAACAAGGAACTGGATCGGCAGCAAAGAGGCATCGAGTTGATCGCCTCAGAAAATTTCACTTCGAGAGCGGTCATGGAGGCCATGGGCTCCTGCCTGACCAACAAATACGCCGAAGGCTATCCGGGCAGACGGTATTATGGAGGTTGTGAGCACGTAGACGAAGTAGAAGAATTGGCCCGCGAACGCATTAAGACACTCTTCGGTTGCGACTACGCCAATGTGCAACCCCACTCCGGATCTCAGGCCAATGGAGCGATTTTCCTCAGCTTTCTCAATCCCGGTGATGCCATGCTGGGTTTTGATTTAGACCAGGGTGGTCATCTGTCCCATGGTTCCTGGGTCAATTACAGCGGCAAAGTATACAAATCTCATTTCTACCCACTGGACCCTGAGACAGGGCGAATCAACATGAAAGTAGTCCAGGAAAAAGCCCATCAAGTGCGTCCAAAGTTAATCATTTGTGGTGCCAGCAGCTACTCTCGTGATTGGGACTATGCGGGATTTCGCCGAATTGCCGATGAAGTGGGCGCCTTATTACTGGCAGACATTGCCCATCCTGCAGGATTGATCGCCAAAGGCCTGTTAAACGACCCTGTGCCCCATTGTCACCTGATCACTTCTACTACACACAAGACACTTCGAGGACCAAGAGGCGGCATAGTTCTCGCTGGAAAAAATACGGCCAACCCACTTGGATTAAAAACCCCATCCGGAAAGCTCAAACGACTGGGCACACTAGTCGATAGCGGTGTCTTTCCCGGTATGCAGGGTGGACCGCTCATGCATGTAATTGCTGCTAAAGCAGTGGCATTTGCAGAGGCACTTGAGGACAGCTTCACCGATTATGTACAACAGGTTCAACGAAATGCCCGCACCATGGCAGAAGCATTCCAACAACTTGGTTATACCATCGTATCGGGTGGAACAGATAACCATCTTCTGTTGATCGATTTAGGAGTCAAAGGCATCACCGGGTTGGAAGCAGAACAAGTCCTCGAAAAGGCAGACATCACCGTCAACAAGAATATGGTGCCCAACGACACGCAGCCACCAAAGATTACCAGTGGGATTCGCATTGGCAGCTCAGCTGTTACAACAAGAGGTTATAAAGAGAAGGAATGCAAACAGGTCGTCCATTGGATCCACGAGGTTTTGAACAACAAAAATGACGACAAAAAAATAAAACAGATAAAAGCTGAGGTCAATCAATTTCAGAAAGATTATCCTTTGTACGAGTAATATTACCATCTGCCTTTGGTATAGATTTAAAACTGGCTTCTTTGGTCATTCGCGTTCTATATGGTCTATCCTTTATTCAATTGCATAGCTTTTTCTTCTTGTGGCCCTCTTTCCGCCATCTTTTGATTAAATTGATAGGCTAAAGGATTGCTCAACCCCAACACTTAAGAGCCCTTTTCAAATGTATGGGGTTACCAGAAGGGCAAAAGCATATGAATCCCTTACTCCTCTCCCGATAATTCCTGGAATCAAGCCAACAAAACGCCATAGACCCCGGATCAGAATCAGAAATCCTCCTATCCCGAAATGAACTGTGCATGTGGTATTTCTTATTTCATGATATGCTTTGAGAACTGGCAAGAGTCTCAGGAACTGGAGATCAGGTCTCATTTGGAAACTTCTCTGAACCCGGCAATTATCATTCTGAGGCCATAAGTGATGTAGCCAATTGTAGCCAGTCGGAAATTAACGAACCATTATACCATAAACAAAACCTGAAAAGCAACATACGATTTTCATGTACTTTGACTTCCTTTTGCCTTAAGATGTTCTCTGGAATACCGCCATCTTAGTCCAATAAGTTAGGGTAGCATGAAATTCAAGAAAGAACAGACCTGTATTGTTTAACGACCTTTCATCACGCACCAAAAGGAGGCAAAGACCGCAAAGCAATTCCCTGAAAAGTACTTACCAAGTGCACCTGTGACTGTTTGATGTGCCAATTGACAAAAACGGCCTTGGTCCTCTCGTTAAATTCTAGAAACTAAATACTATTGAGCTTGCTGCTGCAGTGCTTCAATCTTTTGCAGTAATTCCGGATCAGTTTGCAAAGACGTGCTGATTTCCTGAAACCTGTTTTCTGTTAGTCCTTCAGTTTTAAGCATCTCTTGCATTTGCTGCTGAGCGTCGATCTGAATCTTTTGAAATTGATTAGAAGCTGCTGCAAATTGTTCCTTCTCCTTTTCGGTAGGATTGGACTCTTTATTCGGGTCTTGTATTGCTTGATAAATCTCAGAGTATCGCTCGACCTCCAATCCCGCATCTTCAACCGCCTGAAGCATGCTTTGCTGTGCTTCCTGATTAATCGACTGTATTTTTTGAGAAATCACAACAAATTGCTTTAATTCCTCATCGCTAATATCTTCCACTGGCTGACCAGATTGAAGTGGGTCTTTGTTTTGTTGTGCTTGAGGCGCTTGATCCTGTTGCTCAGAAACCTCTGACTCTGTGCTTGCATTTTCTTTACCCGTATCCTGTTGACAGGCCGAGGTGAAAGAAAAAAGAACAATGACGACGGCTAAATTTTTAAAGCTCATATTACTCCTTATTGTTTATTTTAATTTCGAAGCTGACTTCGTATCCATTGTTTTGAACGCTCCTTGTCGTTTCCAACTGCCGAAAGTAGAAAATGTTGAATGGAAAGAAGCAATACTCCTCCTTAAAACCGCAAGTGGTCAACCAACCAAAAAGAAACTGCGGACACTAATTGGGTCACACAGAATGTCAAGAACCATTAAATTTCCAAACCGAAATGTAAATGCTTTCTCAAGATGGCAAACATATAGATCATTACTGTTGTGAGAATTCCAGTAATAGGGAGTTCTCTTAATAGCGGTATCCACTACATTCTAAATGTAAACAAATATAGATACGGCGAATGTGCACTCAGCACCGGGAAGGTCATTCCTATCATACGGGATTTTGCGAACAGCCTTCATTTGATCGCTTGTTCAGGTACCTAATTTACTTTATGAACTCAATCGATTAACTGAAACATCCAAACTACAGAATAGTCTTATCGGCGAATACTGAAACTAACACACAGAAAAACAATGAATGTCTGAGATCAATTCTTTTTACCCAAGTCAATTCTTTGTCTTGCAAATAGGCTAGTTTTCAAGTACTAATCGTTAGGTATCCAGGAAGAAAACCCTGGGTAAGTCTATTAGCTTAAGCTAATTAATATATTTGCGAACTCTCAAAAGTTAAGAATTATGAGTGCTAGTAAAATGCTAAATTATATTGAAGACGTATTAGAAAATATGCCTGCTGACTGGCTGCGTCTAACCACCCATCGACTGGACATTTATGATGAAAAATTGGCTAAAATTCAATTCTTAGAGCAGTTTGAACACTTATTTAACGAAAACAATACTGAAGCATCAGCTTTAAACAACCTTGCGACTGCTTACGACTACATTCGGTTA
>DATFJT010000314.1:0-3044 GCA_035269065.1 Saprospiraceae bacterium
GGAAGGCAAGGCAGGGTAAGTTTGGTTTTGCCAGGCTCTCCAGCAGGTATGGCAATGTCGAATTACCCAGTATTCAGCTGATCAATTTGAAGAAGGCTCGGCAGCAAAATGAAATGAAGGGACATTTTAGCAAAGCTATGATTGATGCCATGAAAGAAGTGCTGGCTGCCGGGAAGCAGGTCTTACTTTTTCAGAATCGAAGAGGCCATTCTCCTATTTACATCTGCCCGGTTTGCGATTGGAAGGCTATGTGCAGCAATTGTGATATTGCCCTTACCTATCACAAGCACTTCGATAAATTAATCTGTCACTTGTGTAATTACAGCTATCCTTTTGTTGAAGAATGTCCTGCATGTGGTAGTCGGAAATTAGAGAAAATTGGATTGGGAACTGAACGCATTGAGGAAGAGGTACGGGAGTTGTTTCCATCCGTGGCGGTAGCGAGGCTGGATTTTGATACAGGTAGCAGAAAGCATGCCGTGGAAGAGATATTGGAGGATTTTCAGAACAACAAGACACGAATCCTTGTGGGCACACAGATGATTGCCAAGGGAGTGGATTTTGAGCATATCGGATTGGTGGGTATTCTGATGGCTGATGCGATGTTGTATTTTCCCGAATATACTGCAGCTGAACGCGCTTTTCAGCTTATGCTGCAGGTAGCAGGACGTGCGGGCCGTCGCAAAGAAAGAGGAAAAGTTTTGATACAGACCTACAACCCTACTCATCCTGTATTTAAGGATCTGGCACAGCATAACTATGATTCTTTTGTTAAAAAAGAGTGGCGAGAACGCAAAAAGTACCTGTATCCTCCTTTTTGTAGGATGGTGCTCATCATTATGCGTCATAAAGACCCCAAGTTTGTTCACCAGTCCGCTACTCAGTTCAGTAAGCGCTTGCGTGCCAGATTCGGACAGTTTTTGATTGGGCCCTCTGAGCCAAGTATTGCGAGGGTTCGGAACTACTACATACGGCAAATGATGGTAAAAATGCCTCCTGATAAAGAAGTGATTAGGGAGAGCAAGGAATTTCTTCTGAAGGAAAGAGAGCTATTGCTTTCTGAAAAGGGGAAGAGTACGCTGCGTCTTGACATGATGGTAGATCCTTGACAAACTTGTTTTTCAATTAGTGAAGATGTATATTTGCCCCCCTCAACCAAATGAGGAAGAGAGCAGCCTCCTGATAAAGGCTGCACGGACTACATTGATATGGGGGATTAGCTCAGCTGGCTAGAGCGTTTGACTGGCAGTCAAGAGGTCACCGGTTCGACTCCGGTATTCTCCACCAAAAAAACCCGCTTTGTTAATACAGAGCGGGTTTTGCTTTTAGATGTTTTCAATATTTATTGGTCTCGTTATTCTCCTTCTTCGCTTTCTTCTTCCACCACGACTTCTTGCTCTTGCGGTAGATCTTCTTTTTTCAGTTCTTTACCTAAATAAACGATGGTAGCCTGGTCCTCTTTTTCCCAATCAATAGACATATCGGCATTGATGATCTGCAACTTATTGTCTTTCTTCTTATAGAAAAGGGGAATGGAATTATGCCTTGACCTTAGTTTGGTAAGTAGATTCTCAAAATGCTCTTTATTGTCGACTTCAACTTCATGGAACTCAGGATAATCTCTGGCGATTTCACTCAAGTTGATGAAGTCTTCATTTTTACCAAACAGGATTTCAGTTGAATCGATTTTGTCGCGTAGATCGTACTCGTCTGCAGATAAAATTCTTAAGGAGCCATTTTCCCCAAACTCGTCCTTGAAATGGTCTCTTGCATATTTATTTACTTCTTTGCTCGCAGTCATGGCCATGAGATAACCGACATCCAGAAGATCGAATTTCTCAGACAGATCATCTGAGTATACATCGGCCTGGATGGCTTCGAGCCCCATATTTCTTGCAGCGTTGGTGTTGTATTCGCTTCTGTCGAGCAGGATGACATGGCGACCTGATTCATTTAGGTAGCGTCCAATCAACCGCGCCGGGCTGTTGGCTCCCACAATGAGAATCCCGTCCGAGGCTTCCTTCACTACTTTTAAAAAGCGCGCCAGTATCCTAGCGGTGGTAGCGTTGAGCAGCACCGTACCCAACACGATCATGAAAACCAACGGGGTAATGTATTCTGCGCCTGGCACATTGTCGTTTTGCAGTCGCATGCCAAATAGCGATGCAATTCCAGCAGCTACGATACCCCTGGGGCCTACCCAGGAAATGAAAGCTTTTTCTCGAAAGTTCAAGTTATCTGCTTTGTAGGTGCTGAGAAAAACGCCGACGGGCCTAAGCACAAGTATGACAAACAGAAACAACAAAAGACAACGGATATCCAAAAGAAGCATCAGGTCTTCCAGGTTGATGTTGGCACTCAATTCAATGAATAAAATCGAAATCAGCAAAATGCTGAGGGACTCCTTGAAGTGAAGGATCTCCTTAAAGTGAGGAATGTTCATATTGCCTAGAATCGTTCCCATCACAACGACAGTCAGCAGGCCGGATTCATGGGCCATCTCATCGCTGATCACAAAAACAAATAGCACAACGGCCAGCGTAAAAACATTAAGCAGGTAATTGGGTACGAGCTTGTTCAGCAGCATGTAGCGGAAGGCCAGAGCCGACAAAAAACCAACACCGACACCAATGGATACAACTCGACCAAATTCCAACAAGGCCGTAAATCCAAACTGGGATCCCGCTCCACTGCGAATGAACTCAAAGACAAGAACTGCCATCAAAGCACCAACCGGGTCAATGAGGATTCCTTCCCATTTCAGAACGGCAGATACATTTCGCTTAAGTGCCAGGTTTCGAAGTATAGGTGCGATGACCGTCGGCCCAGTTACAATAATCAAAGCAGAGAACAAAAAGGAAATCGACCAACTAAGTTCCATAATGAAATGCGCTGCCAATGCCCCACCAATCAGGGTGACCAGTGTGCCAACGGTAATGAGATTGATGATGGTCTGTCCGATGCCCTTGATCTCTTTCCTGTTCAGGGTCAGTCCTCCTTCAAACAGAATGATACCGATAGAAAGGGAAACGAAATAGAAAAAA
>DATFJT010000315.1:0-4450 GCA_035269065.1 Saprospiraceae bacterium
TTCATCGCGCCTTGATCTGAACAAAAATCTACTGCGACTTATCCATACCTATTTAATGGTAATGACACTGCCCCTAAAGGGGAGCCAAGCCCGCAATTTCGACTTTATTTGAATGGCGAGTGAACCCGAACCCAACAGCTAATGGCTAATTGCTAATGGCTCAACAATTCAACGATTCTCCACCGCCTTCACCACCAAATCCACCATCCAACCCTGAGGATTAAAAGGTCCTTCGTGCCATACCAGGTCGGGCGTCCAGTAGCCGGGGCAGGGATCGTATACAGGACCTACAAAACCATAGCTAATTTCCACAATTAGGGGTTGATTGTTTTTATCGAATACAAAATCAAAAGCAACCGATTGCCCACCAAGTTTTTCCGTTAAGTCAAAGGCAATTTGTACACATCGTTCGTCAAACAAGTCACGAGAATAGGCAAAGTTACCACTGCCCGAGGCTCGAAAATCACCTTCACGAATGTACCGATATAACCCAAAAGCCTTTTGGTCGATAACAATAATCCGGGTGTCTGAATCATTATTGGGTATGTAGTCCTGAAAGTAGACATAGCCCATTTCTCTTCCCAAAATTTTGCTGTATTTGGGTGCATAAACATACCGGGCGAAGGCCTTAGCGATATCAACTAAACTCCTACGCGAAAAAGAAAACTTCCGCCAACTATCCTTTAATCTATTGGTTGGGTCGTAATTGGGAAAGCCTTTGCCAAACGCTTTTTTGACAATTGTTCTTGCTTCTTGCTTAGTGCTTACCAACTTTACATTGGCTGAGCCGGCGCCACCTCTTAACTTAAACACTTTTGGGAAATCTGCTGACTTCACCCAATCTAAGGCACTCCTTTTATCAAAAAAGGCATAACTCGATACCAGAGGCGCACCAATGCGCTCCAAAAGATACTTCTGCGCCACTTTGTCGTCAAAATGCCAGGCGGTATTAAAGTCCGGGAAAACCGTAAATCGGGTATGCTCCAAAGCAAATAAGATCTCCTTGGCAATGAGAATATCCCGCGGGTTTGACTGCCCATGATGCCACAGCAAGGCATCGCAATCCTGGAGATGATCGATGAGATCGTTATCATAACAATTCACCTTTTTGAATGGAATTTTTTTCTGCTCGCAGTATGCGATCCAACGGGGATGAAAGCCAGCCGAACTATTGTGGATTGCTAACACTTTTTAGTTTAAATACTGTTTAGCCCAAATTTCGAAAGTTGTCATTAACCAGAGAGAATCTAATGCCGTAGAACTCATACCGCTGCGATTGTTAAATAACTTTTCACAATAGTCGACATTAAAAATACCTCGCTGTTTAATTCCCGGTAAAAGCTCTGCATACCACCGATCTTTAAAATGTTCACTTTCAAAAAAGGAGCGAATAGGAATACCAAACCCCATCTTTTTTCTATATGCGAAACAGTGCGTAAAGACATTTGAGCTAATATCTTTTAATAGCTTTTTACCCTCTTTTTTAGAATTATACTTAGCAATCAGTTCACTATCAGCCGTATTAAGGGATTGTGCCACCATTTCATTATCAAGAAAAGGGACTCTATTCTCAATACTATGAGCCATAGACATTTTATCCTGACGAATTAACAAATCAGGCAAGTAGGTTAGAAGCTCATATTTCCTATGCCGCTTAATTGGGGCTTTTTCATTTATTGTGTGAAGTATAGTCTTTCTCTCCTTAAGTGCTTTACGCCAATTAAAATCTTTAAATAACTTTTTAGCGTGGAAAGGAGTACCAAATGCAGAGCTTAATATCAGGCGATTATCTGAAGAAGCATACATCGGTAAGAAAGAACCTAAAGAATGCCTATTTCGCTTCAACATAGAAAGAAACATTTTACTAAAATAAGGATGAAGGGTCATATCTTTAAAGCGGCCATAGCCAGCAAGAGCTTCATCTGCACCTTCACCACTCAACAAGACGGTAACATGGTTTTTTGCTCTCTGACTTAAAAGATATATCCCAATAGTATTCGGGTGATTTAGGGGTTGTTCAAAATGCCAACTTGCTTTATCAATGTGTTCAAAGTAATAATCAGAACTGAGGTTGAATTGATGAGCTTTGAGTTTTAAACTGGAAGTAACTTCATCAATAAATCTTTGTTCGGAGAATTTAGGGTCGTCCAGTATTATGGAAACGGTTTCCAACCGACCTTCATCAACTTTTTTCGAAGCGTAGTAGGTGACCAAAGAGGAGTCTACACCACCCGATAGTTGGCAACCTAATTTGACATCACTCATCATCTGGCGGCCAATACTTTGGGAAAGTATTTCTTCCATAGAATCGTAAGCCACCTTACCAACAAAGTTTGATTTACCCTCATTATTAATATCGTAAAACTTATTAAAGGAACAGAATCCCGCCTCATCAATAGAACAATAGGTGCCCGGATCTAAGTTTATAATGTTTTTGAACAATGTTTTATTTATCAAATTCCGAAAAAGTAGAAACTCGTCAATCCCATCTCTATCCAATTCAAACGAAAAGTTTGGGAGCGCACTAAAACTTTTCAACTCTGAACTAAAAGAAAGGTATGACTCGTCTCGCAAAAGATAAAGTGGTTTGATACCCATTCTATCGCGTGCTAGAAATATTTTGGCTTTGTCCAAATCCGCTATTGCAAATGCATACATTCCATTTAGCCGATTTAGCATTCCCTCAATGCCATATTCGGAATACAAATGCAAAGCCACCTCTGTATCTGTATTACTTTTAAAAATATATCCAAGCTTTTTGAGATGACTTTTAAATTTGAACGCGTTATAAATCTCTCCATTCATCATTAAGGCTACCGAGCTATCTTGACTGATCATCGGTTGATGACCGTTGGAACTTAGGTCCATTATACTCAACCTATTAAATCCAAAAATAGCTGCAACTGGGTGCTTGAAACCAGATACACGTTTTGGATCAGCAACCGAAAAAGACAAATTATTGAAATTTATACCCAACACTCCGCTGTCGTCAGGACCCCTATGCCTCTGAAGCTCAATCATCTCATTTATGACACTGGTATCCTTAATTCGACCGTTTCGGCTTAGAAGATATCCTGCAAATCCACACATCTTTAACTAATTTGATACTAATTCACCTAGATCATCTGAACCCATGAACTCTACTTCTGGCCATTCCTTTACAATAGAACTCAAGAGCTTTTTTAATAGCTCTAAATTTCTTTCCCTATTCTCTGGATTAAGTCTTCCAATAAAATTTAATCTATGAGAAGATATTATTGCTGGTTTCCTATGAAAAAATGCCGTTTCTATTTCTTTGAGTGCAGAAGAAACCCAGTCTTTACGAAGATTCTCTGCGGGTTCAAATGATACGTTTCTTATGAAATAAAATTGCAACAATTTGTTTTTCATGCCCATATACTTCCTTTTTAATGTAAATCTTTCATTTATTGCATTCGGCTCTTTTTGAACTCGACCACCTTGAATAAATTTGATTCCGTTTTCTAAAAAGTAATGTTCAAGACTAGAGCTCCACGTGTAACATGGCGCAATTAAACTTTTTGATTTAAAACCCCACGTTTCTTCAAATAACTGAAGACCATCAGAAACCGCCTCGGTAACAAATTTAAAATCGCTCTCAGAGTAGGTTGCCATTGCATCAAGGCACTCCCTTCTGCATGAACTATGTTTCCCTCCATGAGTTGTAAACATTTTTTCATCGAAAGCATCAAGAAATAACCTATCTTTTTTATTCAATGCAGCAAGCCAATTATTTACGTGGATATGCTCGCGACCATGAAACTGAATTGTAAATACCCCCTCCTCCAAACCTTGTCTATATATTGAAATTACATTATCCGACTTCGGATCTGCCTCTAATGTTTTATAAAATGGCTCGTAATAATATTTGGAAAAGTCCGACTCTTTAATTTTATCAAAATTAGGGTTCGCCATTACATTATTGATAGTAAATTTAGCTGGTTTCGAATTTGAATCTTTTACTTCATTTAAAACCTCTGCTAGCAAACTAAGATCCTCATTAGCCTCTAATGAATCATTAGAGTTATATGGGCATCGATCAACCGGATATCCTTTCCTTAGCAACCTGTTGAAGGCGTTTTTAGAAGACATCCGAATCATCCCCCAGTCATCGCTTTCAAAGACTACGATCTTTCGGCGAGTTCGCCAGCCGGGAAGGTTGATGAGGTGGGATTTAATTGACCGGATTGTGTTTTTTAGTATGCTCACGGTTATGTGATGGTTGAAGAGATGTTTAGACGGAAAATGTTTAGTCGTTTAGGCGTTTTGGCGTTTAGACGTTTGGGCGTTTAGACGTTTAGACGTTTAGGCGTTTAGGCGTTTAGGCGTTTAGGCGTTTAGGCGTTTAGGCGTTTAGGCGTTTAGGCGAAGCAATTGAAATAATTCAACGACTCAAGAAAAAACGGAAATCCATCACGACATACTGCAGGAA
>DATFJT010000316.1:0-6288 GCA_035269065.1 Saprospiraceae bacterium
TGGTGCCTACTGTCAAATCGCCAGCGGCAATCGTAATGGTTCCAGCCTGTGCATTTATGCTCGCATCGGCCTGGGGTACTCCATTGAAACTGTATTCCACGCTAAATGGGGCTGTGCCTGAGGTGAATGTCAAGTCAAAAACGGCATCTTCATCGCCGCACAACACGCCAGGGCCTGTCAATTGCACATCCGGCAGCTCCGTCCACTCAATCTCTACCACATTGCCTAAGCCCGCACAGGGATCTCCCTGCAAGTCTACTACTCCACTGCCGTCATCATTTCCTGCTGCTATGGCTACATAATAGGTCTGTCCCGTATTGTAGGTGCCCGCATTATAAGTAATCGCAGTACCGCCTATCAGAAAATCAATTAAGGATCCCGCAGGATCTCCCAGGTTATCAAATACAATCAATCCCTCTATATCGTCTCCATCCAAAGTCGATGGCGTAGCAATATTGACTGTAATAGTCTCTCCTTCACAGCCTGTCAAACGATTGCCCGTCAAACTACCGGGGTTGGTCTCACAATCACAGTCTCTCGCTGGTGTCGTTATCTCTGTCGTACAGCCTGCATCATCTGTGACCTCAAAAGTATAAGGTCCGGAACCACTTGGATAGGGGCCCGCTCTATAGACCGTGCCCGTTACCGGATCTCCATCTACAAAATATGTACCCGATCCTCCGCTGATCGTCAATATTACCTCGTAACTCGTATTTGTGTTGTCACACTCAATATCAAATGTAACATCAATGTCGTCCAACACCTCTACATCTGCTTCTACCATCGGATCTGCAAAACAATCATTCGCATCCGTGATACCTGTAATTTCTATGGTGTTGGTGCCTACTGTCAAATCGCCAGCGGCAATCGTAATGGTTCCAGCCTGTGCATTTATGCTCGCATCGGCCTGGGGTACTCCATTGAAACTGTATTCCACGCTAAATGGGGCTGTGCCTGAGGTGAACGTCAAGTCAAAAACGGCATCTTCATCGCCGCACAACACGCCAGGACCTGTTAATTGTACATCCGGTCCTGCATTCCAAACGACGGGTTGCCCCACAGAAACCTGGCTACAGACATCCGAAAAGTCTACACCTCCCATGCCATCATCTACTCCACTCACTGAAGAGATGTAATACTCCACACCAATTGTCATCGTGCCGGGATCAAAGTCAAATTCCGGCACGTTATTCGTACCGAAAATTGTACCTCTCATAGTGCCCGGATCGTCGTGAAGGATAAAAAAGAAATTGTCTCCCGGCAAATTGGTATTGTCACCATTGTGTGTCCCGAACGCTCGAACGCCCACGCACAAATCAAGCAATTCCGGCTGCATTGTTCCCGGGTTGTTGTCGCAGGCGCAGTTGTGTGATCCCTGTATCGTGATGGGCCCGCAACCATTATCATCATTTAATTCAAACTCAAATGGTTGACCACTCGGTATAGGATCACTGACATAGGTGCTACCGGCAACAGGATCTCCATCAATCAAATAATTTCCACTACTGCTACCTGATAGTTCAATGGTAACCGTGTACGTCTGCGTACCTTGGCAATCGAATCCCAGAATCTCAAAGTCCGGTATCCCGTTGACAATAATTTCTATAGGAGCTCCCAATTGAACCTCACAGCCGTCCTCTGTCTCTGCTTCTTGTAAACTATAAGTGGTCGTATTCTGTGGACCAACGCGATACTGGTCTCCGTTGGCAACATCCACTAATTCAATTTCATTCACTCCATCCGAAAATGTAACATTGAAGTTTCCATTGCCAAGGAAATCGAATTCTAAATCAATACTATCTCCCCGGCATATGGTGGCATTCTCCAGCAAATTTAGACTGGGCTGCACCGGTGGAGGAATTTGGATAGGGTCACCAATAACAGGATCACATTGAACGGGTCCGACAGGCTCAAAAGAGATCACCGTAACAGTGATGGTATCCGTAAAATTCTCAATCTCAACAAAATCCGAGTTATCTCCGGGTCCTACTTCCAGATCAAAAACAGCGCCGTTGGAGAGTTCATATTCAAGGTCAAAATCAGAATTTCCTGTAACGGTAAAAATGATCTCTGTTTGTCCTTCTGGACAATTGGGAGGTATAGCAGAAATCTCCACCCTAGGGGGGCCAATCGTATCCAGCTCAATAGCGATGGGCTCAGATGCACAGTATCTTTGAGCAGGTGCATTTAATGGCACCACAGCAACCACATAAAATGTTCCTGGGCCTATGACTACAGGTGGCTGTATGTTAAAATCCAGACCCAATTGGTCCGGAGGATCATTGTAATATCGAATGTCCAAATCATCGATAGCATAATCTGGGTTTTCAGAAAAAACATCAACACTGCTCAAATCGAAAAGAAAAGTATCTGGGTCACAAATCAAAGGAACAGGAATATCTGCAGATATTTCAGGGGTGGGTACTATAGTTATCTCAAAGGACTCAACGGTTGTACAAACCGGGTCAGTATCAGAATCTACCCGCACCCAATAGGTACCGCTTTCAGTAACCACGGGTGGATTCAATCTTCCCACATCGGCAAGTGCATCTCCCTCATCCCGATAAAAGTTCACTTCTGCATAGGACGTGCCGAAATTATCTACAAGGTTAATTTCCTGGCGAAGATCAATCTCAGCGGGGCCACATACGGGGTCTATGATAATATCATCGAATCTGGGTTCCTGATACACCAGGCTAAACGGCGTTACACTTACGCATCCCTGAGGATTTACTGTACGAGTGAAGAAGTTATTGTTAAAACTATTGAACAAATCATAAGGACAGGGCAAGGGGTTATTGCCTGATTCAGCATCGAATTGATTAGAGTAAAAACTCACGTCCCAACCCTGCCCAATGGGATCCGGACTCAATGGAGGATCAAATACATTTTGGTAGTCACAAAAATCGATAAAGCGATCACATACTGTGAATGTAGGTATGGGGTCTAATGCAGGTTCGGGAAACACCTCTACCTGATAGCACCAGGTTTCATTAGCACAAAAATTAACACCACGAACACAAAACTCTGCAAGGCCAGGAGAAACGGCATTCAAACTTAAATTTGTGCCTCCTGTCGGTGGAACCAGTTGTAAAACATTGGGTGTATTTGCTTGATATCTGTATTCCGCACAGTCATTTGCATTATTAATCACGAGATCCAAAGACTCACCTACACACATGGTTTGTGGTAGAGGTGGATCGAAAGTTGGCTGATCAAATACCAAATCGCTAATACCCTGAGCAGCCAAAAGAAAATCACATTCATCCCTCATAAAACCATCAACCATCAACAAATAAGTATTACCTGGAGTCAAACCAAGTTGTAAACCTCCCTGTCCAGCAGATTCCGGGATAAACTGACAATCTATTTCCGTGAAACCCATGCAATCATCCGTTTCTAACACTGTTAATTCCAATCCCCCCATGCCCATACCGAGACAGTTTGACAGCTGAACACCAATATCCACATTGGCTTGTTCTGCACAAAACGCAAAGAAGTAGTTATTGTCTGTATCTCCGCAAGCGGTGGATGCCGGCGGTGTGGCTGGTGCAGCTCCATTATTGAATGGAACCTGAAGATTTTCGTGAAGACAAAGTGCATTTTGACAAGCAAAGCCATTGCCAGGTCCTTGCGCTATAGACAAATTGAAGAATAGTAATGCGTAGATGAGTAGATAAAAATTCTTCATTAATTCTTTTTATTGTTTAATTAGCTTCAAAGCCATTTCGTTGCCTCAATTGATAAATTATACAGAATTTTTGACAAAATGAGGATAAGAAACCATTAGAATGAAATTTTCCCCAAAAAAGGAATGCTGATAGCGGCTGAGGCCAACTTTGTTTTTAAATTCTGTCTGTCAGATGACATGTCTTCATTTATTTGATGGCCATAAACCAATTCGTAGTCCTCAATCCAAATAACCAAATTCTCCTCATTCATAGCATAAATATCAAAACTCAAATTGCCTATAGTGTAGTTGCCGCTGGTGAGATGACCGGAAGGAGAAAATTTCATGTTTTTGCGACAATGCCTGGCAATTGACGAAGTCGTAGACACGATGGCACCTAATTCAATAAAATAATCGGCACCAGCAAAGAGACTGGTATCAGCTCTTGTGAGAATAACCATCAGAATAGGTTTATCATCTGTAGCCTTTACCCATTCTCCAATTTTATGACTTTCAAGTAGCGTATTACCGGGATTGATCAAAACATAACCAGAATGGGCATCGATCAACAAGCCATTGTAACTGACTTCTTGAGAATTGATAGTTGTCCGGTGCACATAAAGACCTTCATTTAAAGAAATGATATCGAATTCTTTCTGAGCCAAAGACAACCCAGGCACAGCCAAACAAACTATGAGAAATAACATGAAATTTTTCATCATAGACCCAAAATAAAAAAAGGTGGCTGTTGACACAACCACCTTTTGGTTTTTCGTTACTGGAATTTTACCCTCCAAAGTCGTCAAAGGCAATATTTTCCTCAGGTACACCAAGGCTATCCAGCGTGTCAATAACTGACTTATTCATCATAGGAGGACCGCAGAAGTAGTATTCAATTTCTTCCGGCTCAGGATGATTCTTTAAATACTGCTCATAAACAACAGGCATGATATAACCTACAAACCCATCGCCATCAGCCTCCATGTCTTCCTTTTCTTTCCAATTGTCATCAGGAAGCGGATTATCCAGTGCTACAAAGAATTTGAAATTAGGAAACTGCTTCTCCAATTCCCTGAATTGGTTTATATAGAAAAGCTCCTGTCTTGTTCTGCCTCCATACCAGTAACTTATTTTTCTATTCGTCGTCTTTAGGGTTTGGAACAAATGGAACAAATGTGACCTGAGCGGTGCCATACCCGCACCTCCTCCAATATAGACCATTTCCTTATCGGTATCTTTTATAAAGAATTCACCGTAAGGTCCTGAAATTGTAATTTTATCTCCGGGTTTGAGTCCAAATACATAAGAGGAACAAACACCTGGATTTACAGGTTGGTAGCCGTCCCAAACTCGCTTTCCGCCCTCCATTTTCCATTTAAACGGCGGAGTTGCGATACGGATATTCAGCATAATGATGTTTCCTTCAGCAGGGTGGTTGGCCATTGAATATGCCCTAAACTGCGGTTCATCATTTTTCATCTTCAATCTCCACAAATCCCATTTATCCCATTCAGCTTGAAATCTTTTCGGATCTTCATGGTGCTCCGGATGAGCTGTAATATCCATTTCGCTGAAATCTACCTCGATTTTAGGAACATCAATCTGGATATAACCACCAGGTTTAAAATCCATTCCTTCCCCTTCCGGCAACCTGACTACAAACTCTTTAATAAAAGTAGCCACGTTATAATTTGATATTACTTCACATTCAAATTTCTTAATACCGAACACCTCTTCCGGTACTCCGATTTTCATGTCTTCGCGCACTTTTACCTGGCAAGACAAACGCTTATGCTCTGCCACTTCTTTTCTCGTCAGGTGATTCATTTCCGTAGGCAAAACATCTCCACCACCCTCGTAAATGTCGCATTCGCACATGGCACAAGTTCCACCACCGCCGCAAGCAGAGGGCAGGAATATACTTTTTGCGGACAGAGCTGATAAAAGCGTGTCTCCCGGCTGAACCATTAAAGGATTCTCTTCGTCACCGTTTACAACGATTTTAACCTCACCCTGTGGCACGAGGCGCTTCCTCGCCCAAATAAGCATGAATGACAACAAAATGATCACAGCACTGAAAACCAGTACGGCAATCAAAATTGGCATGAAATTAATAGCAATAAAAGTCATTTGATATCTTTTTATGATCCAATGGCCGAGGGATCAATTCCCATCAAGCTCATAAAAGCCATTCCCATAAGGCCGGTTAACAAAAATGCCATTCCCAATCCTCTTAGTGCCGGAGGTACATTGCTGTACTGTATTTTCTCTCGAATAGCCGCAATGGCTATAATCGCTAAAAACCATCCAAATCCGCCACCCAAACCGAAAGAGACACTCTCAGCAAAATTATATTCCTTGGAAACCATAAATAAACTACCTCCAAGGATAGCACAGTTCACCGTGATCAAAGGAAGAAATATCCCCAGGCTGTTGTAGAGGGAAGGAGAATATTTTTCTACTACCATCTCAACCAACTGGACCATCGATGCAATGACAGCGATAAAAAGAATGAAACGCAAGAATGTAAGGTCCATCCCGAAAATCCCGGATTCGCTGAGTAAGAAGGTATTGATCAACCAGTTGATAGGCATCGTTATACCCAAAACAAAAATTAC
>DATFJT010000317.1:0-8253 GCA_035269065.1 Saprospiraceae bacterium
AAAATTAAATATTCCACGGTGCAGAATTGGTATCCCGGAGATAAAGATGGTAAAGGTGGAATCTATAACTTTGTGACCAAACGAGGACTCTGTTTAGGTAAACGCTCTAAAATCAGCTGGACCCAGCTTGAAACCGGCTCAGCTGTTACATGGAAGTACCCTAGTTGTGTCCTTAAAGGAGACAGCTCCGTGGGGGAATTTTACTCCGTAGCAGTCACCAACAACCATCAGCAGGCGGACACCGGGACCAAAATGATACATATTGGTAAAAACACCCGGTCTACGGTAATATCAAAGGGAATATCCGCAGGATTCAGTCAGAATTCATACCGCGGATTAGTGAAAATAGGGCGCAAGGCTGAAAATGCGCACAACTTCTCCGTTTGTGACTCCCTTTTGATGGGGGATAAGTGCGGTGCCCACACCTTTCCTTACTTAGAAGTTGAAAACAATTCAGGAAAAGTGGAACACGAAGCGACGACCTCTAAAATTGGTGAAGACCAACTATTCTACCTCATGCAAAGAGGCATGAGTGAAGAAGACGCGATCAATATGATTGTGAGCGGTTACTGCAAAGAAGTATTCAATGAATTACCCATGGAGTTTGCCGCAGAAGCTCGAAAGCTTCTCGCCATATCTCTGGAAGGAAGTGTAGGTTAATTCAATTATCTGAAATCAAGTTTATCATGCTGAAAATAAAAAATCTTAAAGCGTCTGTTGACGGCAATCAAATTCTCAAAGGTTTGAATCTGGAGGTGAAGCCAGGTGAAGTACACGCCATCATGGGCCCCAATGGCTCCGGAAAAAGTACATTGTCCAATGTCCTTGCCGGCAGGGAAGACTACGAAGTAGAAGAGGGGAGCATAGTTGAATACCTCGGAGAAGACCTTTTAGAGCTGGATGTTGAAGAAAGGGCCAAGAAAGGCATTTTCCTCGCTTTTCAATATCCGGTCGAAATTCCGGGAGTTACGACTGCTACTTTTCTCAAAGAAATTATCAACTCAGTCAGAGAAGCACAGGGAAAAGAGGCCCTTCCCGCTCCTCAGATATTGAAATTGATGAGAGAAAAAATTAAAACGGTAGACCTCCCTCAGGAATTTCTCAAAAGATCATTGAATGAAGGCTTTTCAGGAGGTGAAAAGAAGCGCAATGAAATGTTACAGATGGCACTCCTTGAGCCACAGCTGGCCATTCTAGACGAAACAGATTCAGGCCTCGACATCGATGCCATGAAAGTTGTCGCCAACGTGGTCAATGAACTGAGAAAACAGGATCGCTCCTTTATTATTGTTACCCATTATCAACGTTTGCTCAATTACATTGTGCCTGATTTTGTGCATGTGCTTCACAATGGTCGCATCGTTAAAAGTGGAGACAAAAGCCTTGCCCTGGAATTGGAGGACAAAGGATATGATTGGGTCAAAAAGGAAGCGCCACAAACTGTTTAATTCCTAAAAGGACAACAAAAGAATGACAAATATTCAAGACAAACATATTGACAGATTCCTCACTCTGTTTCAGAGTTTTGAAGGAGCTTTGAACGGGGAAAAAGGTCATCCCATGCATGAATGGCGGCGAAAGGCCATTCATCGCCTAAAGGATTTAAGCTTTCCTACAAGAAGGCATGAGGAGTGGAAATACACTCCGGTTACCAAAGTCGTCAGTCCGACTTACTCTGTCAATCCCAATTCGGAACTCAGTGAAAAGAAGCTTGAAAAATTCAAAATTGATGACCTGAATGCAGCCGTACTGGTTTTTGTAAATGGCCAATTGCGCAAAGATCTCAGCGATTTGGACCAACTGCCGCAAGGACTCCAATTGATGCCCATGAGCGAAGCTCTTGATCATCCAGATTACCAGGACATAGTGAAGGAGCTTTACATATCTTCTACAGAAAAGACTGAAGATCCTTTCCTGGCCATGAATGCCGCCTTTTCAAAGGAGAACATGTTCATCTATGTGCCTGCTAATACCCATGTAACCCAAGCATTGCACATACTGCACATCAACACTCCGGAAGAGCTTCCTTATTTCTACAATCCTCAGAAGCTCATTCACCTGGGGAAGGGCAGTAAAATGGTTTTGGTAGAAAGCTATAACGACCTGGGGGAAGGTGACACCAAATCAGAGTACTTCAACAACATGCAGAATGTTATTCATTTGAAAGGCAATGCACAAATGGATCACTACAAATTGCAACGAGAGAGTACTCGGTCAAGTCATCTCAACAACACCTCAATTTATCAGGACAGAGATAGCGTCTACTCTAATTACCAGTTAGATCTCGGAGGTTTATGGGTCAGAAACAATCTCAATGCCTACCACAAAGGAGAAAACGTTACGACCAATTTTTACGGGGCATTTCTAGGGAAAGGGAATCAGCATATGGACGCGCATACCTTGGTAGACCACGCCATTCCGCATTGTCAAAGCAATGAACTGTACAAAGGCATCCTGGATGACAAAGCTCATGGTGTGTTCAATGGAAAAGTAATGGTGCATAAAGATGCACAGAAAACAAATGCATTCCAACAGAACAGCAGCCTCTTATTGTCTGAAAAAGCAGTCATGGATGCCAAACCCCAGTTGGAAATTTTTGCAGATGATGTCAAATGTAGTCACGGTGCCACAATTGGCCACCTCGATGAGTCCTCTGTATTTTTCTTGCGCACAAGAGGCATCAATGAAAAAAGAGCCAAAGAGATGTTGCAAGAGGCCTTTCTTTTAGAGGTGATTGAAAACATGCCAAATGAAAGTCTGCGCGCCTACGCATCAAAATGGATTGCTGAAAAATTAGCGAGTGAATAATGAGTACAACTACTACTGATACCTACAAAAAAGCCAGTCTGGGTGAGCGTGTACGTCCTGACTTTCCAATTCTCGAACGAGAAATGAATGGTCAGCCCATGGTTTTTTTAGATAGTGCAGCCTCCAGTCAAAAACCGCAGGCGGTGATAGATAGTATCAGTCATTATTATACCCACACACATGCCAATGTACATCGAGGACTGTACCAATTAAGTCAGGAAGCAACAAATTTGCACGAAGAGGCAAGAATCAAAGCCAGAGATTTTCTAAATGCCCGCTCAGAGCGAGAAATCATTTTTACCCGGGGTACAACTGAGGGTATCAATCTCGTAGCGCATTGCCTCTCACTCTGTCATTTTAAAGAAGGAGATGAAATTGTTCTTTCTGAAATGGAACACCATTCGAATATTGTACCATGGCAAATGGTTGCGGAACGCCTGAATCTGAAAATCAAAGTGATACCAGTGACCGATGAAGGCGAACTGGATATGGAGGCTTACGACCATTTGCTCAATGAGCGCACTGCTCTTGTCTCCATTGTACAGGTGAGCAACACGCTGGGGACCATCAACCCGGTAGATAGCATCGTATCGAAAGCAAAGAAAAGAAACATTCCAGTGTTGATCGATGGTGCCCAGTCAACTCCACACATGGCAGTAGATGTGCAAAAAATGCAGGCCGATTTTTTTGTTTGCTCTTCTCATAAAATGCTTGGGCCTACAGGATTTGGCTTGCTGTATGGTAAAGAAGAATGGCTAGATCGCTTTCCTCCTTATCAAGGAGGAGGAGAAATGATAAGGAGCGTCAGCTTTGAAAAGACCACATACAACGAATTGCCCTTCAAATTTGAAGCTGGAACTCCGCATATAGCTGGAGCCGTTGGAACGACCGTTGCCATGGAATACATGGAAAAACTAGGCTTTAGCGCTATAGAAAAACACGAAAAGGATTTGTTGGACTACGGCACAGCGAAACTTAGCCAAATAGATGGCCTACGCATCGTGGGACAAGCGAAGAACAAAGCCGGAGTGATTTCCTTTCTGGTCGACGGTACGCATCCATCTGATGTTGGTATGTTGCTGGATAAATTCGGAATAGCAGTCCGCACAGGACACCACTGTACAGAACCACTTATGACTCGTTATGGTATACCTGGCACCGTAAGGGCTTCCTTCAGCGTATACAATACCCTGGAAGATATAGACCGCTTGTACGAAAGTTTGCAGAAAGCAGTCAAAATGTTAAGGTAATGAGCAGTATTGAAGAAAAACAACAAGAAGTCGTGGAAGAATTTGCCTTCTTCGACGATTGGATGTCCAAATACGAATACATCATTGATTTGGGGAAAAATTTACCCGTGATTGATGAAGACAAAAAAACAGAAGATTACCGGATCAAAGGATGTCAGTCTCAGGTATGGCTGGATGCTTCTCTCAATGACGAGGGTTTGGTAGATTTCAAAGCAGACAGCGATGCCGTGATCACCAAGGGAATCATATCTCTTTTGATACGGGTCCTATCTGGACACAAACCTCAAGACATCACCAAAGCAGACCTGCATTTCATTGAAGAAATCGGTTTACGCGAACATTTGTCACCTACAAGATCTAACGGTTTGCTCAGCATGGTCAAGAAGATGAAAACCTATGGACTGGCATTTGATCATCAAACTAAATAATCTCGTGCGATGGACAAAAGCAAGATGGAAAAACAAATAATCGAACAGATCAAAACAGTATACGACCCAGAAATCCCGGTCGACATATACGAGTTGGGGCTGATCTATGAAGTTGATATTCAGGATGACGGCATCGTTCATCTCGTGATGACCCTCACTACACCTATGTGTCCAGTGGCTGATTCGCTGCCACTAGAGGTACAAGAAAAAATTCTTACTGTAGATGGGGTCGAAGATGTCAACCTTGAACTGGTGTTTGACCCACCCTGGAATAAAAAAATGATGAGTGAAGAGGCTCAATTTGAATTAGATATGTTTTAATACATCCAACTATGAAAATTTCGGCACAGGATGAATATGGTTTACGTACGCTTTTACGCATAGCTCAGGGAGAACCAGAAGCAGGACTGAGTATCGCAAAATTGAGTGAACTGGAAGGTTTGTCAAAATCCTACATGGCTAAGATGACAAGAAAGCTGAGGTTGGAGGGTTTTTTAAAGAGCACACCTGGGCCCAAAGGTGGATATGTGTTGGCCAAAGCACCTGAAGAAATATATGTTAGTGAAGTATTGAAAGCCTTAGACGGCAAATTATTCAGCAATGAATTTTGTAAATCACACAGCGGTGATTTTAAGGTTTGTGCCCGCCACTTCGACTGTAGTGTTCGTTCCTTGTGGAAGGTGGCACAATTGGCGCTTGATCACGTGTTCGATCGGATTACATTAAAAGATTTAATGGGATCAGAAAGCGAAGCAGACCACATTCTTCAAATCATTGCCGATGAGTTTATCCTGCCGGCACAATCCGCTGTATCCTAAAAATAGGAATAAGCTTTTTTATACAGGACAGAATTTCTTTGTGTTATGGGTCTTGGTCCTGAAATAAGGTACACTTAGCGTTCACTAAGTGTTTTTGCAATATCCATTCTCAATACCTGCACAATAGGAACAACTACACTCATTACAGCTACAATCAGGCCCAGCAGCAAAACCATCCCTTGTTCCGCATAGAAGCGCATCTCCATTCTCCCAAAACCCCAGTCTGAAGACCAGTACTCATTGCTCAACCAGAGAAGACCATAAAAGACAAACATGGCCACGAAAAATCCAATCAAAGCAATTAAAATAGCTTCAAAAAGGAGAAGCGATACCACCTGCCAGGGCTGCCCTCCGATGCTCCGAATCAATGCCAGTTCATATTTTCTTTCTTGCAGGGCGATGCTCATTCCGAACCATATGCTAAGAGCTGATATCAGCAGAATCAATAGGGCTACACTGTTGAGCAATTCAAACCCAATGCCCAGTTGATCAAAAAGTTTATTTAACTCAAAAGAGGGGGACGCCGCCATCAAGGGGGTGTTTTGATTGATACTCCTCATCATATTGAGACTCTGTATGTTTTTCGACCGAAAGCGCAACAGTAAAGAAGTTATTTCCTTGTTCGGATGCTCCAACAGTTGACTATTCGAAAGCACTGGCGTGTTTAAAGGAGCGTTATCATGACCATGTTCATGGTTGTGGCCATGATCGTGCACCATCCAAAAACTAGAAGGACTACATAGAATGAGCTCATCTGCCACTGTACCACTCTGTTTCAAAATACCCGTTACGGTAAAATTGTGTGTGTGACTTTCAGCCAGAGATTCCTCTATTCCCAGCCCGTGACTACTGTTGAATTGGTCTCCCAAGGCAAGTCCTGTCTTGCGCGCCACCTCAGACCCGATGGCTACCTGCAGGTCCTTTTGATATATGCTTCCACCGGCCAATTCCAGCTCATAAAGGTTTAGGAACTCCTTTGTCGTTCCAACCAAACGAAAGCCCTCGTAACTATCACCCAATGATAATGGCACCGCATGAGAAAGCAAAGGATGCCTAGGATTAAGAAAAGCTTTGGCCTCTTCTATACTGATATTACCCGTGGGGACGTCTGCATGGTAGAGATTGCACAAGACCAATTGTAATGGACTGCCCTTTGCCCCAAGAACCAGGTGCACTCCTGCCAGGTTATCCCTGAAATTCTTTTCTATCTGGCTGCTGAATATCATGAAAAAGCAAATCAAACCCAATCCCAATGACATAAGTAAAATGCTCAGAAGACTCTTGAGGTGATCGTAGCGCAGATTTCGCCATGCCAGGTACAACAAATTCATGCGCCCAATTCAATTTTGTTTGCAAAATAAGGCATCAATCGATGATCGTGAGACACCACTACCAGAGTTGCACCATATTCTTCTTTGGATCGGATAAGCAACTCCGCAACAAGCCGACAATTTTGATCATCAAGAGAAGAAGTTGGTTCATCTGCCAAAAGAATTGCAGGTTTGTGCACAAGAGCACGGGCCACAGACAAACGCTGTTTTTGTCCCTCACTCAGGGTATTCACTGCTTGTTTCTTCAAATCTTCCAAACCTAAGAACTCTAATAGCTCCAGCAATTGATCGTCTGTCCTATTCGATTTACTAAAAGCTGCAGCGTATTTGAGGTTTTCAAAGACCTTGAGCGAACGAATGAAGTGATGCTTCTGAAATACGATGCCGATAAAGTCCTGACGAAAACGATTTCTTTCTTTTGTATTCATTTCCTGCAGAGAACGGGCGCTCATCTTCACCTCTCCACGACTAGGCTTTAGGAAACCGCCAAGAATGTGAAGCAGAGTAGACTTTCCACTGCCAGAAGGTCCCAGAATGAGCAATTCCTCCCCTGATCCGCAATGAAAGTCCGGATACTCAATGCTTCGATCTTGATTGGAATACTGATGTGCCAAACGCCTTACTTCAATCATGCTTTACGAGCTTCTGAACCATAAAGATCAAAAGAATTTACTCGTGAAAAAAACCCTGTAGCAAGTAAGGAAAAAGAAAGTACCCCATGGGTGGTGGGGGTGGTGTATACCATTTATAGAATTAGGCGCTTGAGCAATAACACAATATGTTGTATATTAGCAACAAAACCTTTTAATCATGCACACTAATCCCAAAAGCCTTTCCATTTTTGAGTTTGAAAACCTTTTTCCGGATCACTTTCATTGCCTAAAAATGCTCGCAAAAATCAAATGGCAGCATGGTTTTCAATGTTCCAAATGTGGATACCAAAAATTCTGCAAGGGTGAGAAACAACTCAACCGGCAATGCTGTAGATGCAGGTACATCGAAAGCCCTACAGCAAATACCATCTTCCATGGAATTAGATTTAGCCTCAAAAAGGCTTTCTATATTGCTTATTTCACCGCTACTCATAAAAAAGGTATTTCCTCAACAGAACTATCCCGAAAGCTTGGTTTACGACAAAAAACATGTTGGCTGTTCCGACGTAAAGTTCTGACCGCCATGAGACAGCATGCACAACCAATAGAGAAAAGCTGTGAGGCACAAATTGGTGTTTTATTCACGGGTAAGAAAGGAAGAAAGCATGCGCTCAAAAAGAAAAAACAAAGCCTACTTCTTATCCAGGTAAAAGCCAATAAACTATTCTCTATAAAAGCCAAGAAGCTGAAAAAAAGAAGCAAAAAAGAAATAGCAAAATTTCTCAAGGGGCAGTATATTGTAGATGTTCCGATAAAATCTGATCGCTGGCCGGGAGCAAAGGCTGCGTTGACATCTTTCAACAATTGTAGACTATTTCAACTAAAACAAGCAAAAAGAGAATTGAGACTATTGTACAGGACAAGAATGATGTTATTAGGCTGGTTAAGAGGGACTCATGGCCATGCCCGGGACATACAAGCCTACTTGGATGAATACTGTTTTCGAATGAATTACAGATATCTCG
>DATFJT010000318.1:0-10900 GCA_035269065.1 Saprospiraceae bacterium
TATAAATAATATCATTAACACTTATTAAACGAAGTCGGTATATTTGCATTGTTTAAGTAACACTTTGTTAAATAGAAGAATTAGAATTTTTAAATTAAAAGAAATTAAATATGACACTAGTAGGAAGAAAGTTTCCAAACCTCGAAGTCAATGCTACCGATGAGATGGGAGATGTTTACGCCATGAATATTCTTAAACAAGCCGTTGACAATAAGAAAAAAGTCTTGTTGTTCTGGTATCCGAAGGATTTTACTTTTGTTTGTCCGACAGAAATTCATGCCTTTCAGGAAGCATTAAAGGCCTTCGAAGATCGCAATACAATGGTTGTTGGAGCTTCATGTGATACCGCAGAAGTTCACTTTGCCTGGTTGAATACAAGCAAAGATGATGGCGGAATTGAAGGTGTAACTTATCCTTTAATTGCAGACAGCAACAGAAATTTGGCCCGAGCGCTGGACATTTTGGATTTGGATAATTTCAGGTACGATGAAGAAAATGACTTAGACCTGGTAGACGGGGATAATGTAACATATCGCGCTACATTCCTAATTGATGAGGATGGAACAGTATTTCACGAAAGTGTTAATCATATGCCGTTGGGAAGAAATGTGGCTGAATTTCTCAGGCTAATTGATGCTTATAGTCACGTACAGGAAAAAGGTGAAGTATGTCCTGCGAATTGGGAGGAAGGCAAAGATGCCATGAAGGCAGACAGAACAGGCGTAGCTGAATATCTCAGTTCTCACTAAATATTTAGAATATGTTTCAAGAACTCGATAAAGATAATTTGCAAGAGATCTTACAGAATAATGATAAAGTCATTGTTCAGTATTCTGCGGGTTGGTGTGGTAATTGCCGCATTATGAAGCCTAAGTTCAAGAAGTTATCCCGTGAAAATGAGGATACTTTATTTGTACTTGTGGACGCCGAAAAGTATCCCGAATCAAGAAAGTTGGCCAACGTGGATAATTTACCCACGTTTGCTGCTTTTGAGAATGGAAAGCTTAAAGATCAGACGCAGACCAACAAATTTGAAGTCCTAAAATCGCTTGTTGATGAGGCTACCGCTAATTAAGCACATACACTCCTTTATCGAAGAAAACGATGAGGATTATATAGTAGAAACTCTGGAGACATTAGAACACCTGACGGAATTAGAGTCACTCAAAGATGAGGAACTCGATGTTTTGGGTGAAATCATCTCCAATTTGTATGGTGCGCTAGAAGTCGATAAGATGATTAAAGATGGAATTCCTAAGAAGGAGGCGCTCAATCAGTTCATGAAACGTGTATTGGGGTCCATTGATAAATAGAGCAGAAAAGAAAAATTCTCTCCATTTGTTTTATTGCGTTGACTGAGAGCCTTAAGGAGAGCTGCTGGAATTATTTGTTCTAAATGAACGCTTAGTTTTCAACCGGCAACTCTCCTTTTCTTATACCTCTTTGCCCCCGTCAAGGTAATCTTGCCAGTCTTTTAAGGAACTCCACTCTCCGCGTGCAGCCATGCCTGCCTGTCTTGACCACGTGTCCGGCTTATGCACGCTAAAACGCGATCCGGCTTCTTTGAGTATTGTCCTAAGTTTTTCCAAGTTCACAGCGGACAGAGCCGCCCAACTGTCTATACCTGAATTGTGCAACAACTCGGATATTTTGGGTCCTATTCCTTCCACTACAGTGAGATCATCTTCTTTAACCGTTACTCCCATCATTTTCTTAGCCGCATCCCGATCAAAAGGCACTTTCTCGTAGGCCAAAAGTCGATTAGATAGCGCTGCGCTCTGCTTCTCACATTCTTCAATATCTGCATAAAGCTTGTTCAGTTTACTGTTAAGTGCTTCATTCAGCTCATTGACCCTTCCCAGTTCCTTCTCACAGTTGTCTGCTTTGACCTGAAGGGATTCCAGGTCTGCACGAAGGCGATTGTTCTTGTTTTTGAGCTCCTCGATTTCTAATTTTAAATCCTTGATTTTTGAAGTCCTTATCAACCAGGCAATTAAAAAGCCCAAGAACCATGCGACGAGAATAACTATGACGATAAAGCCTAAATCAGCAGCAAATCTTTCACCCATAATTCCAATATTTATCAGTTAGCCAATTTTATTTCTACTCTTCTGTTCTTTGCTCTTCCCGGGTCAGTATCATTTGACACAAGAGGTACCTTTTCTCCTTTTGCCTCCAAAACAAAATCATTTTCGGCAAATCCATTATTTTCAATCAAGTAGCGACGTACATCTTTAGCTCTTTCTAAACTCAACGCCCTATTTTTAGCAGGACTTCCCACATTATCCGTGTGGCCCGTAAGTGCAACTCTACTATTTTCGGTTTCATCCAGGTAAAACTTGAGATCTGTAAAAAACTGGTGAAGAGCCGGGTCAGCTTTCATGAAGGAAGATCCAAAATCAAAATATACTCTGCGCGCAATTTCCAAATCAGTTTCCAATGCCTTAAGGTCCAGTTCACTTGAAGCCTTGTCTTCCAATTTAGCTTTATCAATGTTGAATGCGAAAGACAATGCGCCATATAACTTCGTGCTGTCTTCAGAAATTACCACACCCTCGTTCATCTCAAAAGCAGATTTGAAGCGATCATGGTTCAGACCATATTTTTCTGATAAAAAATCAACAAATGCCGTGCTTCGATTCAAACCCAATTGAGCGCCTCTACTTTCTGATTCTGCGTAGTGCCCTGTGACCACAAGGTTTTTTTCTGGGTTTTGCGATAAATAATCTGAAAGCTCATTCCATGCCTTTGCAGCACTTTGGACGGAAATGAGCGAATCTGTGTTATACAAAAAATAAAAATCACCGGGAGTTGTGACCTGAAAAGAGTCACCATCACTTATGACAATAGATGGAATGGAAACAGCCTCATTATCATCTACTTCTTTCTCATCAGAAGTTACTGCATGGCAATTCTGCCTGACATTACAGACGTAACAATAGGAAGATCCGACCAACCAAAAAACAGAAAAAATGGAAAGGAAGATTACAGGTATCTTATAGTGCATAGTGTTTAATTTTAAATACCCATTATGAACATCCTAAAATAGTAAGAATTCTTCATTTTGTGTAATAATACACTTTATTTCAATAAATTTTAAAATATAGTGTATATGCTGGGGTAGCCGGCAACAGATTGAGCACAGAAATTGGGCTATCCACAGATAACGTGAAAGGCTGTTAAGGGAGAATAAAGCATAATGATATAGGCCTTTCAGAAATTGAAAGGTTTTTTTTGCTCAAGCCAAATATGGAGGTCAGGGAAAAGTACAGTACAAAATCTAGTTTAATTGAGCCTAAAGACGCTCAAATACCCCAGCAATACCCTGCCCTCCACCTACACAGGCGGTCACCATTCCGTACTTTTTGTTTCTTCTTTGCAGCTCATTAAAAAGCTGTATGCTGAGTTTGGCGCCTGTACAACCCAGCGGATGTCCAAGCGCTATGGCCCCACCATTTACATTAACCAGTTCAGGGTTGAGATCAGCTTCTCGTATAACCGCCAAGGCCTGGGCTGCAAAAGCTTCATTGAGCTCGATCAAATCAATATCTTCTAATTTCATGGAGGCCTGATCGAGGGCTTTGGGTATAGCCACGCATGGCCCCATGCCCATATACAGGGGATCAACTCCTGCAACACAACAAGAAACAAGACGGGCAATGGGTTGCAAATTTAGCTCTTTCACTATTTGCTCACTGACGACCATTACAAAGGCTGAGCCATCGCTTGTTTGGCTGCTATTGCCAGCTGTTACAGATCCGCCCTGGGCAAAAGCCGGTTTCAATCGAGCCAAAGCTTCCAAGGAGGTGTCTCTTCTGACACCCTCATCCGCATCCACAGTAAATTTGTGTTGCTTTTGTTCGTCGTTTACCACAGTTAACTCTTCTACTTCTACAGGCATAATTTCTGCTTTAAAGAAGCCTTTATCCTGAGCATCTGCTGCACACTTATGAGATCGGAGAGCAAAAGCATCCTGTTCCTCACGGTTTACATCATATTTCTGTGCAACTGCTTCAGCTGTAATTCCCATACTGACAAGATAATCAGGAGTACTGGAAGCAACCTCGTAACTTGGAGCCAGCTTATATCCTGTCATTGGGATCATGCTCATGCTCTCTGTACCTCCAGCAACATAACAATGTCCCATGCCTGCACGAATTTTAGCCGTTGCCATGGCAATGGTTTCCAGACCTGACGCACAATACCTGTTGATCGTGACGCCTGGTACTGATTTACCCAATGCGCGAACAGATATTTGCCTTCCTATCTGCAGACCTTGCTCACCTTCGGGATTGGCACAACCAACAAAGACATCGTCCACCCTATCGGGTTCCAACCCTTCTATATCATTTATTAGTTGTTTGATCACCCGGACTGCGAGGTCATCTGATCTGAAGTTTCTGAATCCCCCTTTTCCGGCTTTGGTTACGGCTGATCTCAAGCCGTGTACGATATATGCTTCCATAGATTAATTTCTTAGTGGTTTATTCGTTTGAATCATGTGTTGAATGCGCTCGAGTGTCTTTTGCTCACCACAAAGGCTTAGGAATGCCTCTCTTTCCAGATCCAATAGGTATTTCTCACTCACTTTCTGCTGACCGGAAAGGGGTCCACCACAAATGACATGTGCAATTTTGTGGGCAATTTTAAGGTCGTGGTCGGATGCCCAATTACCTCGCTTCAGCTCATTGGCCGCTGCATAGAGGGATGCCAAACCCTGTTTTCCCAAAACTGTAATATCTTCTCTCGGATTTGCAGGAGTATAAGATTCACTGAGCTGTATCACCCGCGCTTTGGCTCTTGAAATGTTGTATGGCCCATTTATTTCCACCTGGTCGCGGTGTTCAATTAAATATGATGCATCAAAAGCTTCAACAGCCGATGTAGCGACATGACCAGTTGCAAGGGTACGGAACCCCTGAATCAAAGCAGGTATTTGCACATCTCCTTCTGTAAAGCTATCTGATATGCGCAGCGCAAACTCTTTAGTGCCTCCTCCTCCAGGTAGCAGGCCGACACCAACCTCAACTAAACCAATGTATGATTCAGCTGCAGCAACAACCGCGTCACAATGCATAGACATTTCTAGTCCACCACCGAAGACATATCCCTGGGTTGAGGAAACTACAGGAACTGAAGAATACCTGCATCTCATACTGCTCTTCTGGAAGAAATCCACAGCAAAATTAAGCTCGTCAAATTCCTGGTTGTAAGCCATCATAGCAATCAACATTAAATTGGCCCCTACAGAGAAATTATCTGCTTTATTTCCAATCACCAAGCCCCGCCAGTCTCCATTTTCCGCGATTTCAATGGCCTTATTTAAACCTTGAAGAACGCCTTCACCAATGGTGTTCATTTTGCTTTGGAATTCCAGACACAATACCTGGTCCCCGATGTCATGAACAAGAACCTCTGCATTTTTAAATACTGGCTCCTTCTGGCGATGAGCATCTAAATTCACCACTCCCTGCTGGCCCGGAATAAGCTTCATTTTCTTTTCAATCGGATGCCAGCAGTATCTCTTTCCATCAAGGTATTCGTAAAAGCTATCCTTGCCGGATGATGCAAATGCTGACACCCAATCAGGCAGGCTGTAGTCATATTGACTCATCAATTTCACCGCTTCTTCATGGCCGATCAGATCCCAGTATTCAAATGGGCCATAATGCCAGGCAAAACCAGCTTTCAGTGCTTGGTCAATGCCAAAAATATGATCTGAAATTTCAGGGATTCGGTGAGCGGAATAAGAAAGAAGGGCAGCCATAGACTGACGGATCAATTCGCCGCCGTTGTCATCCACTTTCAGCAGAGCCTTAATCCTATTGGCCGGATCTTCAATCTGCTTGGAAGTATCAAGTGATTTATATTTTTTACTTTCCTTTTTCTTGTATTCTTTATCAGAGAGATCAAGTGCCAATATGATGCGCTTGCCTTTTTCGTCTTTTTCTTTCGTTTTCTTGTAGAAGCCTTGACCAGATTTATTGCCAAGATAATGGTTATCGAGCATCCACTGAATGGCTTCAGGTATCTCCAGGTCTTGTATCATTTCGTCTTTGGGGCAAGCCTGTTGGACTCCTTTAACCACTTTGATGGCCGTATCCATACCCACCAGATCACCTAACCTGAAGGTCCCGGTTCTGGGACGGGCAAGACCTGGACCAGTAAGTTTGTCGACCGTGTCAATATCTAAATCCAGGCTTTCTGTTAATTCAAAAATCTTGGCCATGGCAAACACACCAATTCGATTCGCTATAAATGCCGGTGTGTCTTTGCATAAAATGGTCTCTTTACCGAGACGCCTTCTACCAAAATCCATCCAGAAGTCCACAACCTCAGGAGACGTCGCCTCTGTAGGGATAATTTCTAACAGTCGCAGATAGCGTGGCGGATTAAAGAAATGCGTGCCGAGGAAATATTTCTTGAAGTCTTCTGACCTACCTTCCAGCATCAAGTGAATAGGAATACCGGAAGTATTAGAGCTTATCAGGCTGCCTTTTTTACGGTATTTATCGACCTGGTTGAATATTTTCTTTTTAATGGACAAATCCTCAACAACTACTTCTATTACCCAGTCGCAATCCTTGATTTTCTCAAAATCATCATCAAAGTTCCCAGTTGCAATCCTATTGCTATATTTTTTATTGTAAAGAGGAGCCGGCTTGCTTTTGATGGCCGTCTTTAAGGCTTTATCGGCCAAACTGTTCCTTGCTTTGGGATTGTCTATATTTTCGTCGCTTAAATCTCGCGGAACCATATCTAAAAGCAGGACATTCATGCCCACGTTGGCCAAGTGACAAGCGATAGTACTACCCATGACTCCTGATCCTAAAACTGCGGCTTTTCGGATTACTTTATTCATAGAAATTCTTTATTAACTGGATGATGCACATGAACAAAGAAAAATAATTTTTTCTTATTTGTTCAATTAAGCCCTATTTTCGTCTCCCCGTACAATTTCATTTTCCGGGCAAACGTTTTTTTGAACATCAACTTTTCATTTAATATGATATTTCTACAAACGGCAGAAGGAATCCAGGAAGGAACAGGGGCGCAAGGATTGATTGACCTCATTACCAAAGGAGGACCGCTTGGAACGACCATCGTTGCCATTCTCATTTTTCTGTCTTTTATTGCCCTTTATATTTTTTTTGAGCGCTACATGAATATCAAGCGTGCGGGTAAGATTGATCAAAATTTTATGAACAATATTAGGGCAAACGTTCAGGCAGGGAATATTCAATCTGCCATTAGTCTGTGTCAGAATTCTGATACACCTGCTGCAAGGATGATCAAAAAAGGTTTGTTGCGCATCGGAAAACCACTTAAAGATATTGATGCCGCTATTGAGAATGTTGGAAACCTTGAAATATTTAAACTGGAAAAGAATTTATCCACCCTGGCAAGTATAGCCGGAGCAGCGCCAATGATTGGCTTTTTTGGAACTGTTACAGGGATGATTCAATCATTTTATAAGATGGCTACTGAGCAAAATGTAACACCTGATGTTTTGGCAGGAGGCATTTTCGAAGCCCTCTTGACTACGGCTTTTGGACTTTTTGTGGGAATCCTGGCTTTTATAGGATACAATATTCTCGTTTCACTCGTAGACAAAGTGGTCTTTAAAATGGAAGCCACGACCACCGAATTTATGGATCTATTACAAGAACCTGCCAACTAATCACAATATCGTATGGCACTCAAACGAAGAAGCAAAGTTAACGCTGAATTCAGCATGTCCTCTCTTACGGATATTATATTCCTGTTGCTCATATTCTTTATGTTGACATCAACACTGGTCAGTCAAAATGCCCTCAACCTGAAGTTACCGAGTTCTAACTCGAAGACGGTAGCCCCGCCTTCAATGTCCGTCAGTATCAAAAAGAATGGCAGCTACTACCTGAATGGTCAACAAATGTCGCTGGGCAATATTGAAAATGGGTTGCGACAAAAGGTCAACCAGGAGCAAAACAGGGACAACGTGACCATTTCGATTTTTGCCGAAGAGAACACGCCCATACAATATGTCGTAAATGTGATGGACTTGTCAAATCGTCTGCGGGTAAAAGCAATCCTGGCTACAGAACCAAAATAACTGCGCCTCTATGTCGAATAAGAAAAAACGAGACAACTTCGGATTCGTCTTCAGCACAGATGACGATTTCGACTTTGATTATTCTGAAGATCAAAAAGAAACACCGGATCATTCAGATCAGCGACTCAGAGTGCAGCACGATAGGAAGGGACGCAAAGGCAAAACCGTAACGCTGATTACTGGTTTCCAGGGTTCTGATGACGATGCCAAAGCCTTGACAAAGACCCTAAAAAGCAAGTGCGGTGTTGGTGGGTCTTACAAGGATGGAGAAATCGTCATCCAAGGGGAAAAAAGAGACCAGGTAGTCGATATTCTTAAAAAAATGGGCTATCACAACACTAAATCCAGCGGTGGTTGAGATCAAATAAGATTCGCGACCATCAGAAAGCGCTCCTTTCCACTCATATCTTTTTCTATCCTGTAATTCAAATCCATTGGAGCTAGCCATTGCTTGAAATCAGCAGATTTGTACTCATTGATCTCGAAGTAAAGTTTTCCTTCCGGTTTCAGCCATTCTTTTCTTTTTTCCACCAGTCTTCGATAAAAAATTAGTGGGTCTTCCACATATAAAGCTTCTTTAGGTTCGTATTTCACTGTGGAGGGAGACATTAAGCCCTGCTCACTATAGTCTATGTAGGGAGGATTACTGACAATGATATCATATGGAACCGTAGGTGGATCATAGGAAAGTATATCCAGCTGCTCAAATTCAATGCGTAACTTGTGAGAGCTTGCGTTTTTTTTCGCCCAATGGAGTGCCTCGCCACTATTATCCACAGCCGTAATCTTCCAATCCTTCCTTTTGGATTTGAGCACCAAAGGGATACAGCCAGATCCTGTACCAACATCGAGCACCCTTGCATTTTCCTGTTGGTTTTCGCTTAGAATCAGTTCAACCAATTCTTCTGTTTCCGGTCGGGGAATCAATACCCCAGGCCCAATAGCAAGCTCCAGTTCGTAAAACCAAGATTTACCCAACAAATATTGGATTGGATAGTGCTGGCTAAGCTTTTTGACATCATCCAAAAGCTGCTGCATTTCAATAGCAGAGTTTTCTGCGCTAGAGATTAAACCACTTTTTTCAGAGGAATAAAGCTTATACATGCTTAAAGCTTCCCTCTCGCCATGACTAGCAATTAAAGCTTTGAGAAATAGACCTTTCAGTTTGTGAGACAAAACTTTACCAGACTTTTATTCAATCTTTAATGAACGGATAATCTTCTTGGAGATAATTGTCTTCGTAAAGTGCTGATGGATCAGGGTAGTCAGATTTCTCAGCAAACTCAACAGCATTTTTCACTATTTTTTTGACCTTATCCTTGATCTCCTTGATTTCCTCTTCAGTCGCAATTTTATTGTCGAGGATGGTAGATTCAGTGTATTTCACTGGGTCTTCTCCCTTATAATAATCCAACTCTTCTCTGGAGCGATATTTGGCAGGGTCTGAAACCGAGTGTCCTTTGTACCTGTATGTTTTAAGCTCTAAATAGTAAGGACCTTTTCCTGATCGAATATGCTCAGCTGCTCTCTCAAATGCTTCATGTACATTTTCCGGCTTCATAGCATCTACTTGCTCAGAAGGCATATCATAGGCACTGCCCAGCTTGTATAAATCTGTGATATTGCTTGTGCGCGATACGGAAGTACCCATGGCATAACCATTGTTCTCGCAAACATACAAGACAGGCAGATTCCAGGTCATGGCCATATTAAATGCTTCGTGTAGTGCGCCTTGTCTGGCGGCTCCATCTCCAAACATTGTAAGACATAAATTATCTGTTTCTCGGTATTTCTCAGCAAAAGCAATACCCGTACCTATAGGTATTTGGGCGCCTACGATGCCATTGCCACCGAAATAATTGTGTTCCTTGCTGAAAAAGTGCATAGATCCGCCCTTACCTTTTACGCAACCCGTTTTCTTGCCGAATAATTCAGCCATGCAGGCATCCGGGGCCAGGCCCCTTGCAAGTGCTATACCATGTTGGCGATAAGCTGTGACCACAGCATCTGATTCCTTCAGTGCTGTAATTAGGCCAGCAGCAATGGCCTCCTGTCCAATGTAAACATGACAGAAACCCCTAATTTTATTTTGACCATAGAGCATTAGGGTCCGCTCTTCGAATCGTCTTATGAGTAACATATTTTCATACCAGGTCAAATATGTTTCTTTAGAATATTTCTTGGTGTTGCTTTTTTTCGTTTTACTTGCGGTTGCCATATCACCCTTTGTTTTAGTCATAACTGAAACGTCAAAAATACGTTTATTTTGAATATACACTAAATCGCTTGCAGTAGCAAAAGAATGGATCGCCTTTTTCTGGAACATTTGAGATTGAACCATTTCAAGAATTTCGACAATGAGCACTTCTCATTTGTTAATGGATTCAATATTATCACTGGTAAGAATGGCATGGGAAAAACCAATGTCCTTGATGCCATTTACTATCAATCTGTCTTCAAAAGTTATTTTGCAAGAAAGGACAGCGATTTGATCCAACAGGGCTTCGATTTTTTCAGAATTGAGGGATCCTGGAAATTAAAAGATGAAGCGTTAAAAATCGCACAAGCGTATCGGGATGGTCAGAAAATGTTCTTTCTCAATGGGCAAAAGGATTCAAACAAATCAGAATTCATCGGGCAGCTGCCTGTAGTGCTTATATGTCCAGAGGATCAGCTCATGATACGGGAAGGATCCAGAATACGTAGAAAAATTTTTGACCATATTCTCAGCCTGACGGATCAGAAATACCTCAGAGTACTTATGCAGTACAACCGACTTCTGAGGCAGCGAAATCAATACTTAAA
>DATFJT010000319.1:0-2693 GCA_035269065.1 Saprospiraceae bacterium
CAACAACTTTTGGTGATTTAGAAAAAGGCAGGTGCGCTCTGCAAAACTCTAAAATTGCTTCCTCATCTTTTTCTGCCCCCTCTTTAAGCTGCACAAATGCCCCGACCTCTTCGCCATACCAGTCATTTTCAAAACCTACGGCAATACCTGCCTTTACGCCCGGGGCTTTATTAATCACTTCATCAATTTCAAGGGGCGCCAGATTTACTCCACCACGTATAATTAACTCTTTTAGTCGACCGGTAATAAAAAAGTAGGGCTGTCCTTGCTCATCATTGACATAAAATCCCTCATCTCCACTTCGAAACCAACCATTTTTAAAAGTCTTTTCATTGGCCTCTCGATTATTGTGATATTCAAGCATCACGTTTACTCCGCGAATCACAATTTCGCCGCGCTCCTCCTCTTCTAACTCATTTCCGTCTTCGTCATGGATAGCCATTTCATTAGCCGGAATTGGCACACCAATACTGGGATATCCGTAATCAGCAAGCCACTTTTTGTGTACCTTTTTATCCAGATCAACGGGAAGAAAGCAAGAATAGCAAGTCGTCTCTGAAAGACCGTAGCCGTGAATAATGGATATGTCGAAACACTCTTCGAAGGTAGTCGCCACTTTGACGGTCAATGGGCCAGCACCGCAGATTACGTGCTTCAAGGTTGAAGTATCCGGCATCTCTTTATCTGAATAATAATTATTTAGGTACTGCAGCAATGTTGGTACTACACTGACGATATGAACGCCCTCTTTCTTAATGGTAGGAAAAAAGCGGCCGGTCCTAAACTTTTGATTGAGCACTGTAGGTCCCCCGGCAAAAAATGGTGTGAGTAACGTAACTACAGTGCCGTTTACATGATGAATAGGTAAAACACACATCATACGTGTTTGGTCGTCAATATCGTGCCAATCAGCAATACTTCGAGCATCTTCAAGCAAATTACGCTGACTTAGCACCACCCCTTTGGGTGCACCGGTGGTTCCTGAAGTAAACACAATCAGCGCTTCGGAATCCCCCAAATTATCATCTGGAAGTTCAAGATCTCCCTTCTCCCTGGTGAAATTTTCGATCTCTCCTTCACAGACAATCCATTCTACATTTTTCAAATACTTGTACGATTCCAAAATACCTCGAAATCGTTCACGGTATTCAGTCCTTACAAACGCCAGCTCAACTTCGCCATTTTCAAGAATATAGGCAATACGCTCATCATCTTCTCCCAAATTGATGGGTACAACCACTAATCCCAATAGCCAGGCAGCAAAATACTGTACAACAGTGTGCCAGTGGTTGTGAGAAATCGTTGCAATACGATCTCCTTGGCTAAGTCCGTGGTTCTGTAAAAACCGGGCGCAATTTATCACATGCTGACAAAATTCAGAATAACTAACCTCAGTCCTATCATCATTTGAATCAATATAGGTCAAATAGTTACTATCATCATTCAAGCGAAGCTGGAATAACTTGGGGAGATCCTTAGCTGGCAAAGCAGGCAGCTGATTGGAGGTATTACGAGCGTAATCAATCTTTTGCTGAAGTTCTTGAAAATCCATAAAGCATCTGTTTATTACCCATTGAGTTGTGCTCAATTTTAGGTCTTGAAGGGCGGAAAGGCAAATACCTTCCCCATTTTGAACGAACTGTTGAGGATAGTATGTTTGAAATATAGTTAGTGCAACTAATCTCACTCGCATGAAAACACTGAACAGTTTTCTCATTTTCCTGATAGCATCAGCAGGAATATGGCCTATATTTAATGATCCAATTCCGCTTTCAGCCGACCGTTTGCCTTCCTCACAAGCTGTAGATACTTTTATAGCTGATACTGTGGAATGGGAACGCCCTCGTTTCGATCAGCGCCAGAATGAACGGTACAAGATGGTCAAAAAAGGCATTGAAGACCGTGGTATTATTAATGATAAAAAAGTACTGGATGCGATGCGCCATGTTCCGCGACATTTTTTTGTGCCGAAAAACTATCAGGAACATGCCTATGCCAATCGCCCCCTTCCAATCGGGTATAATCAGACGATTTCACAACCGTTAATCGTAGCCTATATGACTGATCTGTTGGATATTAAAGCGGGCGAAAAAGTGTTGGAAATTGGCACGGGCAGTGGCTACCAGGCAGCCGTTTTATCCGAACTCACACCACATGTTTATACCATCGAAATTGTGAAACCACTGGCTGACCAAGCAATAAAGCGACTTGAGATACTAGGTTATAATACTATCACAACAAAAATTGGTGATGGGTATAAAGGATGGCCGGAACACGCTCCATTTGAGGCTATTATTTTAACAGCAGCCCCAGAAGAAATTCCTCAACCTCTAATTAATCAGTTGGCTCCCGGTGGAATTTTGGTAGCTCCGGTTGGTAATGTTGATGACAATCAGATTCTGACTAAAATTACTAAGACAAAAGACGGCAACATAAAAAGAGAACAGAAAATGCCCGTTCGCTTTGTTCCCATGACTGGGAAAAGTCAGAAACAGTAAGTTACAATACTATATATCGACTAACAGCTTATCTTGCAGGCTCCCAAGAATTGAAATACGATGGTGAGTCTTTTTTGTCAAAGGTAAACTCTAAATTTACAACTTCTTGCTCCTGATCTTGAAAGCGGTGCAACTCGGTATTAAGCTGTTTCGTAAGTTTTCTAATTAGTGTACCATCCAATGAATCAGCAACGG
>DATFJT010000320.1:0-6112 GCA_035269065.1 Saprospiraceae bacterium
TTGCAATATTACGATAAAGAAAAAACCAGAAGCCCAGGCATGGTAATTCCTTATTCCCGGCAGAGTTTTGACTGCAGTAATCCCCAGCACAAAAAAAGCCACTTCCTTTCGGAAATGGCTTTCAGTACTGTATTCAAAAGGCTCTGGTTACACGACCGCTTCTACTGCGCGATCCACTGTTTCTTGATCCATTGTTGTCGGACATACATAATCGGTCTTCGGCGTATCACTTTCTTCTAAGGCTCTCCACCCTCCAGCGATATCCACAAGATTTCTAAAGCCTCTGGACTGTAGGATTGAAGCTGTAATCATTGATCGATAACCTCCAAGGCAATGGAGGTAGTACTTCTGATCACGGTCCAGCTTGTTGGTATTGTTATTGATGTAATCCAAAGGAAAGTTACGTGCATCAACGACATGCTGGGCAAGGAACTCGGTAGGCTTTCGCACATCCAGTATTTCTCCGTCCAAGTTGTTGTAATGGTTGGCCAATTGATCAGCGGTCATTTGCTCAATGCTGTCGGTTTCTTTTCCTGCTTTTTTCCAGGCCTCCATACCTCCTTCGAGAAAACCTAAAGCGTGGTCATAGCCCACACGGCTCAGTCGCGTCACAACTTCTTCTTCTCTTCCTTCCGGAGTGATGAGCACAATCGGCTGCTTGATATCCAGGATCAGGGCGCCCACCCATGGTGCAAAGCTACCATCGATGCCAATAAAAATGGAATTCGGAATGTGTTCATTGGCATATTCCTCTTCTGAGCGTGTATCCAGCATCAATGCCTCCTGCGTCTCCACCAATTCTTCAAATCTTTCAGGGGAAAGGGCAATGGTGCCTTTTTCCAAAACTTCGTCAAATTGATCATACCCGGATTTGTTCATCATCGCATTCTTGGCGAAGTATTGTGGTGCCGGGGTCAAGCCTGCCGTTACTTCCTGAACGAAATCTTTTTTAGTCATATCCTCGCGAAGGGCATAATTGGTCTTTTTCTGATCTCCGAGGTAACCCCATGTGTCTGTACTGAGGTTTTTTCCACAAGACGAACCGGCGCCATGACCCGGATAAACGATAACATCGTCAGCCAGGGGCATGATTTTATTTCTCAAGCTATCGAATAGAAATCCCGCAAGATCCTCCTTGGTAATTTTTCCCTGTTTGATGGCCAGGTCAGGACGTCCCACATCTCCCAAAAACAAAGTATCTCCGGTAAATAGGGCGTAATCCTTGCCTTTCTCATCTCTCAACAAGTAAGTGGTACTCTCCATGGTATGTCCGGGGGTATGGAGTACCTTGAAACTGATGTCACCCACGATAATTTCCTCCCCGTCTTCAGCTTGATAGATGTCATAGGAGGTGTTTGCATTGGGTCCATATACGATTTTTGCACCCGTTTTTCGTGCCAGATCAATGTGTCCGGATACAAAATCCGCGTGAAAGTGAGTCTCGAAAATATATTTCAATTTGGCCCCCTCTTTTTCCAGTTTGTCCAAATAGGGCTGCGTCTCTCTCAATGGATCAATAATCACGGCTTCCCCGTTACTCTCGATGTAATAAGCTGCTTCAGCTAAACATCCCGTATAAATTTGTTCTACTTTCATGTCTCTTATTGTTTACTACAAATGTAAAGCCGAAGCAGGTCACGATCAGTGATGAACGTCACGCAGGTAAAAATTTACACGGGAAAAGTTAAAACAGGCTGAAATATATGGTTCACCAATTCTTCAGAAATGGAATGATTGAACAATCGGCTAATGTCACTTCTTTGATGCGTACCGATACATACAAAGTCAATCCCGCTATCTGATGAGAAATTGGCAATACCCTTTTCTACTGACTGATCACAGTACACGTGGTACTGTACATTATGCAGGTCATTGACAGTAGCAAAGTGCATCATGCGTTGCATGACCTCGCGGTTTGTCTCAAAATCCCGCGGGGTATTCACTTTCAGCAAATTGATTCTTGTACCGAAAACACTTTGCAGGTCTTTGATAATGTCCAGGTTCAGAGGTTCATCAGCTTTGAAGTCACTGACGAGTAACATGTCCCTCAGGATAAGATCAGAGCGATCACATTTTAAAGTCAATACGGGCACACTGGCTTTTCTGATGATATGTTGGGCGTGCGAGCCGCGAAGTAATTCCTCCATTCCGTCTGCACCTGAGGTACCCATAACGATCATGTCTATATCCCTTTCTTTTGTATAGCGCACGATGTCCTCGTCTACACGACCGATTTTGACGTATATCGCAGTGATATCTTTTTTATCAGATGCCCAGTCTCTGATCTTGCGCTCGAGCTCTTCTTTTTCTTTGTGCCATTGCGAAAAATCTTCACCCTCGTCTTCTTTCAGATTTCCTTCATTGTCAAACAGGGCTTTAGCAGGTGCTGGTACGATGGAGAGTATCTCAATATCAGCATGCATGCGACTGGCGACCTTGTTTGCGAGCGCGTAAGCAAAATCTGTTAGAGGGCTCAAATCTGTGGGTATGAGAATCTTATTCATATTTGGTTTTTTGTAGATAAAATAGAGCAAGGACGCTGGGTCATGCCCATCATTTTGTTTTTAGGCTAAAAAAATACAAAATCTTCAACTGATGGAAATTTAGAAAAAAATGACCCCTTCAATTGAAGGAGCCATTTTTACTACTATTATCCACTTTTACAATTCGGTGATCTGTTCCTGGTATTCTGTTCGTTTTAAGTCTGTATCAGAAAGTGCTTTGTACCCACCTTTGATGTTCACTACATTGTCGTACCCCCTTGATTTGAGGATGGAAGATGCTATAACTGAGCGGTATCCACCGGCACAATGCAGGTAGTATTTTTTATCGGCATCAACTTGGCTCATGTTTTTATTAATGAAGTCCAGAGGAAAGTTTTGTGCTCCTACAATATGTTCGGCATTGTATTCACTTTCTTTTCTAACATCTAACAAATGGACGTTGTCAGCATACATTTTAGCAAATTTCGAAGCCTCCACCTCGTCCAGGGTGTCTACTTCTTCACCAGCTTGTTTCCAGCTCTCGAAGCCACCCTCTAGATAGCCGATAGGGTTGTCGTATCCTACCCTGGCCATTCTGGTTACGACTTCTTCTTCACGTCCAGGCTCGGCAATGAAGAGGATGGGTTGATTCAAATCAGAAACCAATGCTCCAAGCCACATGGCAAAGTTGTCATCAATTCCGATGAAAATAGATCCCGGAACAAAGCCTTTGGCAAATACATCCTGGTGCCTGGTATCAATCACGATAGCTCCTTCTCCTTCCCATGCACCTTTGAAGCCTTTCACACTCAATGGACGAGTACCTCTTTCTCGTACTTCCGTGATGCTGTCGTAGCCCATTTTGTTCATCTTGGCATTTTTAGGGAAGTATTGGGGAGGAGCGACCAAACCAGTAGTGACTTCTTTGACAAATTCTTCTTTGGACATATCTGGCCTCAAAGCATAATTGGTCTTTTTCTGATCGCCCAAATAGCCCCAGGTCTCTTTGCTCATTTTCTTTCCACAAGCAGATCCTGCACCGTGTCCCGGATAAACAATAATATCGTCTGACAAAGGCATGATTTTATTTCTCAAACTGTCGTAAAGGTGTCCCGCCAGGTCTTCTTCTGTCAACTCTCCCTGCTTGATAGCAAGATCAGGACGACCAACATCTCCTAGGAATAGCGTATCACCGGTGAATATGGCGTAATCTTTACCTTTTTCGTCTCTCAACAAATAAGTTGAACTCTCCATGGTGTGGCCAGGTGTATGCAATACAATGATAGACACATTGCCTACTTTCAATTCTTCTCCATCTTTAGCAACATGTGCCTCAAAATTTGGCTCTGCTGTAGGTCCAAAAACAATGGCTGCACCTGTTTCTTTAGCCAGATCTAAGTGGCCAGATACAAAATCAGCATGGAAGTGTGTTTCCAATACATACTTAATTTGGGCATTGTCTTCTCTGGCTTTCTCAAGGTAAGGTTCTGTTTCACGCAATGGATCTATAATGACCGCTTCGCCATTGCTCTCGATATAGTAAGCAGCTTCAGCCAGACATCCGGTATAAATTTGTTCTACTTTCATGATGAATAATTTTTTGTTTTTTTAATTCTTTTTAAGCGTCGTCGGTTGCGCTACAAATCTATGTGTTTTTAGTGCTGCTTACTGTGAACTGGATCACGTGTCTCAATGATTGATCTCATCCCGTAGAATGATCTGAATCATTTTAGAAATTGGTATTTTCTTCGAGAATAGCAGAATTATTCCACGTATTTCACTTTAAAAGCAGGTTGTAAAAGAACATTTAATTAAAAATTCTGAACATTATATGAATATATGTTCATATTTTCATTATATTTTGGAATATCATTGACAATCATTCATTAGAGCAATATGATAGATCAGGAAAAAAGCCTTGAACAGCGGCTGACAAGAATAGAGCAAAAACTGGATCGATTGACATCGGTTATTGACGAAGCTCCGGTTATGATGAGTATGGCTACGGATTCTGTAGACGAGTTGATGACCCAGGAAAGAAATAAAGGTGTAGATGTTGATAAGCGTATTCGCGATGGCTTGCATTTATTGGGTCGTCTTTCTGAGCCTGAGGTGAATCGTGCCCTACACGGTCTGGTAGATTTCGTAGAGGAGGCCCCCGGGCTTTTGTCCATGGCTGCCGATTCCGTAGATGAGGAAATCAGAAGAGGCAATCAGGGCCCTGTGCGCCTGGATGACCGCCTAGCAGGTATTCAGCACCTACTGAATAAGCTGACAGACCCTGAAATGGTACAAAAGCTGGATGGAGCAATGAAGTTGGCAGAGCAGGCACCGGGATTGACCGCTATGATGGTAGACAGCGCTGATGAGTTCATGAGGAATCATGCAGCCTTTGTAGATCCCGTGAATATAGAATTTCTCAAGAAAGTAAGTGATTCCTTAAGTGAGGCCCAGCGGGAACCTACCAAAAGAATTAAAGGAATTTTTGGCTTTTACAAGGCCATCAACAATTCGGACAATCAGAAAGCTTTGGGTCTCTTATTAAACGTATTGAAAAAATTAGGACAAAAAATTTAGGATTATGGCAAAGCATCAAATCGTAATAGTAGGCGCAGGAAGCGCCGGGTTGTCTGTAGCAGCCTCCCTTTTAAATAAGAACAGCAGTCTGGACATATGCATCATAGACAAGGCAGAAAAGCACTACTACCAGCCCTTGTGGACCCTGGTGGGTGCGGGCGTTTTCCCAAAGGAAGAAACAGAGCGCAACCAGGCAGAATTCATTCCCCAGGGAGCAAGCTGGATTAAAGACTATGTAGCTTCTTTCGATCCAGATAACAATGCTCTGGTGACACAGGGCGGTGAAAAAGTTGAATACGATTATCTCGTCGTCACTGCAGGTATACAAGTCAACTGGGATGCCATTCCAGGACTTGAGGATAGTGTGGGTAAGCCGGGAACAGGGGTTGTCAGCAATTACTCCTACGATACCGTGGAGTCAACCTGGGAAGCCATCAAAGCCATGAAGAAAGGCACTGCACTATTTACTCATCCTTCTACTCCTATCAAGTGTGGTGGTGCGCCAATGAAAATCATGTACCTCGCCTGTGACTACTGGTCCAAGCAAGGTGTACTTGACAATATCAATGTCAAATTCATCAAAGGAGGAGGCGCCATTTTCGCCGTGAAAAAGTATGCCGACACGCTCAATAAAGTGATTGATCGCTACGGTATTGAAACAGTTTGGAATTACGATCTGGCCAGCCTGGATGCGGACAAAAAAATGGCGAAATTCAAGCACTTAGAAAGTGGAGAGGAGATGGAACAGCACTACGACATGATTCACGTTACCCCGCCAATGAGCGCTCCGGATTTTATTGCTGAAAGTCCGCTCGCAGCCGAGTCCGGATGGGTAGATGTGGATAAGTATACCACACAGCACAACAAATACCCGAATGTATTTGCACTCGGTGACAACAGTAGTCTGCCTACAAGTAAAACCGGGGCAGCTATCAGGAAACAAGCCCCTGTTGCAGTAAAAAATATTTTGTCAGCGATGAGAGGCCAGACACTTGAAGGAAAGTACAATGGTTACACTTCATGTCCACTGGTGACCGGCTACGGTTCACTTG
>DATFJT010000321.1:0-3781 GCA_035269065.1 Saprospiraceae bacterium
TTCTGTCTTGGATTGCATTTGGTTTACACGCCGATGAACTTTTGTGAAATCGAGTACCTCATTACCTGTTTTTCGTAGTTTTTGTTCTTTAAAACTCAAAGATTCCGGGAACAACTCATCAGGTTGACCAACAATTTCATCAATAGCTTCACTAAAGTCATTTTCCAAGACCACATCTTCATGATAGTCTGTTATGTCTACCCCTTCACTTTCATCAAACTCCTTCTCAGCCTGTTGCTCTAAATCTTCAGTATTCGTCTGTCTTATTTTTTCAATGTTCAGGTTTTTTAATTGCATTCTCAAAGCTCTGATAATATGCTCCTGGCGTTTGGTCTTAATTTGTAATTCCGTCATCTCATTTTTCAGAGATTCCAATTCATCTTGCTTGGGCTTCGATTCCTTTTCTTCTCTCTCAACAACTTGTTGATGTGGCAAGTTATCGTGGTGTTGACCAATACTCAAGGCAGCAGGTTCACTAACGGTTGAAATCTCTTTCATCTTTTCCAGCTGCAATTCAAGTCTTCTTAGCTTATCTTCAAGGGTATAATTGAGTCGCACGTATTCATTCCTCCAGCGAAGAGCTTCGCGTTCACGAGTCTCAGTAACAGCTAACTTGTCACCTAAATCATCCTGACGCTTTCTCAGATGCTTAATGTCATCTTTAGTTTCATTACTTTCCGCTGCCAGAAGCTTTTTTTCCTGGGCCAGTTTTTGAAGAATTTCGTCTAGTTTTTGTTCCCTGATTTTAGACCGCTCCAGTTCATGTCCCTGAATTTTTAACTGATCTAACAGCTCACTATAATTACGATCCATTTCTTCATCTCGAAATTGAAGTGAGTCCATGTCTTTTTCCATTCGCTTCAAACGTTTGCCAACACTCGCCCTGCCTAAAAAAAAGCCAATGAGGCTGGCGATGGCTATAAAGACAATGATGGATAGAATGTACAATATCGTTAAGCCATATTATTTTAATTCCAAAATGATTTTAGCTGTATCTGCATCACATTTCTGCAAGTTTCCTATTATTTTATGCCGCGGTATTCCGAATTTTTTCAATTCGTCCTTAAGCTCCCGGATTTTATTCCTGTTTTTTTCAAGAGACTCATATGCGTCTTTGGTACAATAGGTCAATTCCATGAAAAGTCCCCTGGAAGATTGAATGACATTCGCCATTCTTTGGAGCTTGTTTATTTCTCCATTCAGAAGTTCAGGACTTGTTTCAATAAAAAAATTATTGTTTTCCCCGGGCGTATATCTAACTATTGACACACCAACAACATCTTGAATGATGTCATCCTTCTTTGGCAAATTGTCCCTGAACTCTTCTACTAGAACAAAATCCATCAATTCTTCTTTCTCAATCGCCAATTTAAAAGCCTTTGCCCTTCCCAAAGCAGTATGATCATCTTCTTCACTCAATTGATAGCCGGTAACAACAAGTCTAACAGGGGCACCTTGGCTTTTATTAGCCACCCAGTGCTGCCAGGATTTAATTATTTCATCATCAATGAGCAGTTCATCGGAATTAACCAAACTCTTCAAGGTAAGGGGGGTAGACTCGGCAACGGATTGTTGCTCTGCTTTTTGTGATAAAGGATTTCTGCCTGTAGCGCTACCCACCAAATGATTTTCAATAGGCGTAACTCCTGTCATTGCTGGCAAGGTAAAACCCATCCACAGAACAGCTGCAGCCATCCAAATTGTGAGCAAACTGATCAACCAGACTACTTTTCTATTCATTTTCTAAAAAATGGAATTCCTAAAGCAAAAATATAAATATTCGAAAGGGGAAACTGCATTAAAGTCAATTACTTATCCACAGTTACTTCAAGTATCACTGTTTAAGCAATGTGAACAATTGCTTAATTTTAGGATTTTATGAAAAAGGGAAATCATGAGTTTTGAAAGAATTGATTCTTACGACGACGAGGTAACAGGGAAAATAGCAGACAATTACTCAGAGGTATTGATACACCTAGGAGAAGATGTGAAGCGGCAGGGATTGATTAAAACCCCTGAAAGGGCCTCAAAAGCCATACAATTTCTGACTCAGGGGTACAGAATGGATGCCAGGGAAATCATCCAAAAGGCTATTTTCGATGAGGACTACAAGGAAATGGTTGTGGTGAAGGATATTGAGCTCTATTCTTTGTGCGAACATCATATATTACCTTTTTTTGGTAAAGCGCACGTAGCCTACATTCCCAACGGGAAAATATGCGGTTTGAGCAAAATACCCAGGGTGGTAGATGCATTTAGCAGAAAGTTACAGGTTCAGGAAAGATTGACACTGGAAATTAGAGACTGCCTGGAAGAAGCATTGAGTCCTCTTGGTGTTGCAGTAGTGATTGAGGCCCAGCACATGTGTATGATGATCCGAGGGGTGGAAAAGCAAAACAGTTCCACTACGACTTCTGCTTTTACAGGAGAATTCAATAGGCAGGAGACTCGATCAGAGTTTTTAAAGCTCATCACCAACAAGCTGAGATAAAGTTTAGATGCTTTGATCGCATATTTGATTTGGGTGATATCCATATATTCTTTAATTTTCCTCCATAAATTTTGAAGAATGATATATGCAGTGGTTTTTCCGGGACAGGGTAGTCAATATCCAGGTATGGGTGAGGAGTTACAAGAGACAGATCTGGCCCAAGATTATTTTAATAGGGCCAAAAAAATTCTCGGTTTTGATATTTTAGATGTCATGATCAATGGCAATGAAGAGGATTTAAAACAAACCAAAGTTACCCAGCCCGCTGTTTTTCTGCATTCTTTTATCAAATTTCAGTTACATAAGAAGGACCTGAAGATAGAAGCTTACACTGGTCATTCCCTCGGTGAAATAACCGCTATAGTAGCCAGTGGCTGCCTTGGCTTTGAAGAAGGCCTAACACTTGTTAAAGAAAGAGCTTTTGCCATGCAGGATGCTTGTCAGAAAGCAGAATCAACAATGGCAGCTGTGCTGGGGCTCGACAATAGAAGTATTGAAGGAATACTATCGGAATTTGGCAAAGAAGTAGTTGCAGCCAATTATAATTGTCCTGGGCAGGTGGTCATATCAGGAAGTAAATCAGGCGTAACTGAGGCGAGCCAAAAATTGCGTGACATAGGTGCCAAAAGGGTTTTGGAGCTTAAGGTGGGCGGCGCATTCCACAGTCCGTATATGGAACCTGCAAGCCTAAGACTGAACGATGCGATTGACGCTACTGACTTTGCCATTCCAGATAAACCCATCTATCAAAATTTTGATGCCAAACCGTCAAAAGATCCCTTCATCATCTCCTCAAATCTCAAAAGACAATTGGTTTCCCCTGTTCTTTGGACTCAAACAGTAAAAAATATGGTAGCCGACGGTTTTACCCATTTTGCAGAAATTGGAGGTAAAGGCAATGTTCTGGCTGGTCTGATCAGAAAGATTGATCGGGCAGTAGAGGTGAAAATCATATAGTCTAAAATGACAGATTTCAAAATAGAAAAGGGCGACATTATTCTTGCTGAGCCTTTCATGGAAAATCCGCATTTCAAGGATGCCGTCATTTTGATTACAGAACACTCAAAAGAGAACGGTACGGTGGGTTTTATCATTAATAAGACCCTGAAATTGAGTATGAACGAAGTAGTGGAGGATTTTCCAGAAATAGAGCTGGAACTACTTTACGGAGGGCCCGTTCAAACAGACAATCTTCATTATGTGCACACCTATGGAGATGTCCTGAAAGACAGCTTGCAAGTCATGAAAAACCTTTATTGGGGCGGAGATTTTGCACAATTGAAAGCATTG
>DATFJT010000322.1:0-4627 GCA_035269065.1 Saprospiraceae bacterium
CAGATACCTCGTATTTGGACAATCTGTTATATTTGAATCCTCATGAGAATTGATCTGTGGACGATGCTAAAATACCTCTTGGCTTTATTTTATTTATTGCTGCTGATTTCTTGCGGAGAAGAAAAAGCTGATGGGACCAAAGACATGATCTCCGAGCGCAAGCAGCGCATCCAAAAGGTATTGAAGGCAGAAATACCTGTCTTATTACTGGCCGATAATGATTTTCTCAAGGAGACAGAACAGATGGAACTGTTGGGGCAATTAAAAAACCAGGATTTCTTTTTTGACCCTAAAAGTCGTGATCCTTTATTATCAGAGGTGCTGTCTATCACTTCCCTAAGGCCTTCAGAGAGAAGTGATCTTCATGTCTCATGTCGTGAGAATTGTCTGCGCATGGAACTATACAATTACGCTTTAAATGGGACCTTGATTTTGACGCTAGATGCCGAGCGGAAAGTACATTCAGAAAATTTCTACCCCCAAATGCAAGGCGATCTCAATCAAGAATTGGCCAATCTGGCGATAGAAATTGCCATACGAGACAGTCTTGTGCACTCTGAGTACGGCAGAACCTTGACGCGAGATGATGGCGTGATGCAGGGGACCAAAACAGCATTGAACAGGACCAAATGCCAGCGTTCCAGGCATCTGTGTGCAGCACCTACCTTTGTCAAAGGAGAGAAAGCACTTTGGGTCATTGTGGATTTAACTGATTTGGAGGTGGCCGGTACTGCCTGGACGCAAGTTGGTAGGACGGGAATGCCGGTAACAGAGCGCAGTGCACAGAATGAAAGAATGATGCGTGAATACTGTGATCGGTCCAGCAGCCTGGTCAAAGATGGGTGGCGATTAGAATATGCCATGACCCGGTCCGATGGATTGAAGGTATACAACATCCACTATAAAGGTCAGCCAGTAGTTAAAAGTATCAAAACAGTGGATTGGCATGTGAGTTACTCGGATGTGAAGGGCTTTGGTTATTCAGATGCCATTGGATGCCCGGAGTTTAGTATGGCTGCAGTGGTGGCAGTTGAGCCTCCTGTGGTGAAAGAAATTGTAGAAAATGGTGATACGCTTGGATTCAGCCTGGTTCAAAAATACCACAGTGATGACTGGCCTATTCCTTGCAGTTACAATTATGAGCAACGCTTTCATTTTTTCCGGGATGGCAGCTTTCGGCCTGCTGTGGGTTCCCTGGGGCGAGGCTGTGGTACTGATGGTACCTACAGGCCGGTTACCCGGATTGCATTTGAAGGGACAGATCAGCTTTTCAAAGCTCCTGATCTACGGGGAAACTGGACGACCTGGAAGGAGGAAGGGTGGTCCAAAGAGTCTGAGCTATATCCATATAAAGAAGATAAGTGCATGGCGGAGATGCAAATAGATGACAATGCAAGCTATCGCATCATCAGTAACCAGGGACAGTTAGGGGACAATAGTCGTGGAGACCAGGCCTGGTTTTATGTTACAACACAAAAAAATGGCATTGAGGGGGAGGGTGATCTGCCCACCATCGGACCTTGCTGTAATACGGATTACCGACAAGGACCAGAAAAATTTATCAATGGAGAAGGGCTAAAAGGCCAGGGACTCGTCTACTGGTATGTGCCGGACATGAAGAACGACGGTAGGCCGGGTCAGGAATACTGCTGGGCTGAATCAATATTGATAAATGGCAAATATGTACCTAAAGTATACCCCTGTTTTTCCGGGCCTCTGTTGAAGTATATAAATTACAAAACAGCTTTATGAGACTTTTTTTATGGACCGGGCTGTTGATGACTTATTCTGTCTTTTCTCATGCGCAACCCTGTGCCGGAGTCCCAAAATTCTTGGAAGCCAGGGGATTTGAACCGGGACAAGCCGCTTTGAGCACTTCGGAAAGAAGACAAATGGGGCTTGTCCTGTTGTCAGTGGGCAGCAAAGAAGGGGAGAATGCGTCCAGCAAAAGTTATGCCCATCCCAGCTGGGACGACCAGGGTTATTTAAGCAGTATTACACGTGACCGGCAGGGGCATATTTACGTGGCTCCTAAACCGAATGTCAATATGCTGCACACTCCTCGGGAGAATTTGAATACGATTTTCAGAGTACACGCGCAGAATGAAACTATGGCGCCTTTTCAAAAATTGCCGGGTGAGGTCCAAATAAGTAATGAAAACCCTTACGGTATTTTGGGTTTGCACTACGATTGCCTCACGGATCATTTATTGGTAAGCACGGTCAATGGTTCTACACAGCAGGAGGAAGATGGCAAGGTTTACGCCATAAATACGAACACCAGGGAAGTCATGCCGCTCGTAAATCACCTGGATATTCTCGGACTTGCGGTTGTTCCCATAGATGGTGGTCAATTCCAATTGCTGCTGGCCTCTGCAAGAGAGAGTCTCGTTTTTGCACTTCCGGTGGACATAGAGCTGCGCGTTATTGGTCCTGCGCAGCCGGTTATCAGCCTGGAAGGATTAGGGCCGAGGGGAGATGACAGGGGCAGAAAAATGGAGTATGTCAACAATCAATTAATCATTTATGGTACGCCTTTCTATTTTAATCTGAGTGCGCCTACTATTCCACCAGAGACGCAGTATATATTCTCAAGGGATGAGTCATCAGGTAAATGGGTTTTCCTATCTCTGCGCTAGACAGGAAAACTTCAATTTCAATACCTAAGAATGAATTTTTTCGGTTCCTGTGGAAAGAAATACAGTTTTACAGAGTCTAGCAGATCTTCAAAGGAATGAATCAGCAGTGAGATAATCGGGGAGGGAAACTACGACATATCATGAGCGGATTGGACTTAAGTGGTAGACCCATTTTAATATCTTGAGTGACGGTGCTTCAAGCAAAAAAAAGAGTGATTAAAAAAGGAAAATGACTTTGCATGAAGATTAATAATTAAGATAATTTATAAAGTGCAGAAAATCAAGGCCGTGTAGATTATCGGCACCATAAAAAGCATTGAATTTCCAATTTATACCTATGCGCAAGTCCACTTCTTGCAAATGTTGTTTTGTTAAATCTGTTTATATCGACTAAAAAAAACTCGAGTAAATAAAGTTCAACTACCATTAAAATGGTATATTTAACCGTTAATTGGGTTTTTTAATCGCTTAGTAGGGGCTCTTGCGCCCTGCTGGTTATCTTGCATGAGGTGAGATTTTATTTTTGATTTAAACTTGGTTATTATTTTTTTGGGAATGATATTTGATCATTGAATATGTCGGCATTTCCCCCCCCGCCAATTGACGTGATGTTTTAAAAATTACAGACGAATGTTCATGTTTCGTTTTGCGATTAGTGAATTTGGTTTCATTATTCGTTTTTAATTTTTTGAAATGCTACGTGATGTTACTGAGAAAAACAAAGGCCATAGAAGTACATCGTGCACTTTATATTACATAAAGTGATGATGTAGAGTTTATTTAGTTTAATCGAGAATGAGCTTGATTAACTTGCAGATTTGATAAGAAATGATCTTTCCTTGTAGGAGGAAAGTAAAGATATTTAAGGTGTAAATTGTTATAGAAACCAATTGAAGTATTTCCTACTTCTATATGCGATCCATGAGGATTTAGCGAAGGATGTAGGATTATAATTAAATGATTAATCAATGAAGAAATTCAACGTCGCAATTATTGGATGGTTCGCCACGATGCTCTTTATGAGCCTTGGTTCAGTGGCTTTTGCTCATTTCACCAATTTGCAAGGTAAAAGCGGTCTTGAAATGGGACCTTACGAGTTTGAGAAATCAAGCTTGTCTGATGTATTTGTCTCTAGATCAAGTGAAGGAATTACCCACCTTGATTTGGATGATATTCCGGGTTATTTAGATGCTGATCCTTTCGGATTAGATAAAAAGAACCCATCTCAATGTAATCATGATTCTGAGGGATGTAGTCATGATCACGGACATGATGCCTCCTGGGGTTTGGAGTTTGCTGCAGAAGCCCCAGCCATGATGACTCAGAATGAAACACTACCCGCGGGCACTTGGATCATTGCCATGGATGAGTCCCTTCAAGATGGTAGTAACAATAGAGTTAGAGAGGCCTATGGATTGGCTATTCACCTGTTGCATGGCGATGTACCTCTAAAATGGATCATTGATCCAAATAAAACGAATCGTACAGATGTAGACTTCAGTGCTTCAGCTAGGCTGAGGTTTCCTTCTACGAGTGGATATAGCACAAGAAATTTCCGCACAGGACCTATCGCTATTTTTCCAGGCTATGAAGCCCAGGCACAATCGATAATAAACAGCTTCGGAAACGGTATTCGGGTCTATGAACTACAAAACGCTACCACCGTACCCGTGCATAGTGATCTGACGCACAAGCCTTTTGTATTTGTTGAGCAAGAGGAAAACCCAGATATTCATACGGGTATATTATCCAATGCTGGACTTGTGGAAAATACACACTACGAGGAGGGTAATCTTACCACGATTACTGAAACTTCTTGCGTTACAATAATTACAGTTCCGCACAATGATGATATTTCTTCGTCTCAAAGAAATGCTGTTAAAGACTTTACCCGATCCGGAGGTAACTTTCTTGCTCAGTGTGCCGGTGTGCGTGGATTTCAGGAGAATACCCCCAGAGTATTCACCAATGCGGGTTTTGTAGATGAA
>DATFJT010000323.1:0-2257 GCA_035269065.1 Saprospiraceae bacterium
GATTCAGTAACTGTATCATCCTCTCAAAAAATAGTTGAGCAATTCCTATTGTACTGATTTTACTGCTGAGGCAAAATATGGTTAAAACATCTCACTGTAGCTTCTCAAATAAATTCTTTAATATTAGCCACTCATTAATAAATGCTATTAGCTAATATAACGTGATTTCATGCCCGAATCTGTACAGGACAAAGATCTTAACACCCCAAAAGTAAGTTGCTTAACCGTAACTGCTGATCGTAAACATCTAATGAGGCGAGCAGTGCTATGTTTTCAAAATCAGACGTATAAAAATAAAGAGCTGGTCATCGTTGATGATGGAGAACAAGATCTTGGAGACATTCTTTCCGATTTGCCTGCAGGGCAAGTAAAATATGTTAAGTTAGAAAAGAAGCCCGAAAATACGCTTGGGAAGCTACGTAATCGCTCGCTCGATGAAGCAAACGGAGATTTTTTAGTACAGTGGGATGATGACGACTGGTACCATCCCGAGCGAATTACCATTCAAGCCCAAACTCTCATGGCCGGCTATGATGCCTGCTGCTTGTCGGGTGCACTTATGCATCTGGATGAAGAGCCATACATGCAACATCCCTACGTCGGTTATCTGCCTGATGGAATTCCCGGGAGTATAATGCATCGTGCTGATGCTGATATTCGTTATCCGCATACACGCAGAGCCGAAGACACGGTTTATCTCAATGAATGGATGGAAAAACGTTATATGCAACTCCCTGACGATTACTCACACCTTTTTATCCGATGCTATCACGGTAATAATACATGGGAAAAAGATCACTTTTTACGACGGGTTAGAAACAATCCAAAAGATGCTGTATTATATATTTGGCATAAAATGATTAAAGGGGATCTATTTGATCACCCTCGCTTTCGTCTGACGGAAGAACAAAAGGAAGCATTTGAAATGTATTTAGATGAATCCAAGAACCTAAACTTATTCTCCAATAACTAAACCCTTGAAGACCAATCGCATATTTTTAGTAGGATGTCCCCGTTCGGGAACTACCCTCCTGCAAAGTATGATTGCCAGCCATTCGCAAGTAGTTTCCTTTCCAGAAACGCATTTCTTTTCTGAAACTCTCTCTATTAACCCACTGTTAAGACGCGTCAAACTTTACGGTCCGGGCAGCCGCGATTTTATTGCCGACTTTTTAGGTAGACACAATTATACAGACATTTACCCTTTTACTAAACTCCCCCCCTTTTGTACCCATAATAGATGGTGCAGAACGCTCCTGCGTACTATTGATAAAATGATTTTAGCTGAATCAGAAAATCTTAATTCAAATAACGTATGGGGCATGGAAAAAACCCCTCGCCATCTATTTTATATCTCATCGATCCAACAAGAGGGATACCAGAATAAGTTTTTACACATCTTACGAAACGGACCTGATGTTGTGGCCAGCCTTTATTTGGCAACACAAAACTATCCCGATCAATGGGGCGGATCACGCTCTGTTAAAAAATGCATCAGTTGGTGGAATAACAGCATTAAGGAATCTCTTAAATATGAAGATGATTCTAATCACCTGTTTGTTACTTATGAGCAGCTTCTCATAAATCCGCAAACCACATTAGAAGCTATATGCAATTTTATGGAGATTGACTATCAAGAAACAATGACGGAAGATTTTCATAATACAGCTGGATCACTGACTAAAGAAGAAGAAAGGTGGAAACAAAAAAATGCTGAGAAGTCTTTACAGAAAAGCAATAAACTTCAAGAGCATTTTGATGATGAAACAATAGATTATATCAAGAAAAGTGTACTCAATATCGATTTAACAAAATTTCATCACTAAACAGAAGCTTTTATTTGAGCGATTCAGCCTCTTCAACATCTTTCGGATCGATAGACTGAGGATTAACAGGCAGTTGATCCTGCGTAATCGAACTTGTAATAAAAGAAACAGCGCCAATTAATTTCTTGAGAATCAGGTTTGCCGTTAAAACCCCTACGAGCTGTCCTTCCGGAACATTTAACATCACCGACATTTCAAGAGCTACGCTTACATATAGAACATCGCGGCTGGGTAAAAATGGAATTCTCGTTGACATAATTTGTGCGGCCATCAAACTAAACCATACGGCCCACGGTACTGTTGGTTCAGCAATTTTATATTGAATAATCTGAATAAGATTTGTCAAAATAAGCCTTCCCGTATAAATACTAGAAATTTTGACCGCATCACCAAGGCTCACTGTTAGGATGTAACTTCTGAATTTATATCCC
>DATFJT010000324.1:0-7893 GCA_035269065.1 Saprospiraceae bacterium
TCAAACACTACAATACGACGCGACTACTTCAGCTTCCATTAGCCATGGGCAAAATCTGGCAAAAAAACCGATTCCAAACAGACCTTTTCCTTGGAACAGCTGTCAATTTGAGTACCCATAGCGAGGGCAGAACCCTTTACAAGGATCAGGTAGTAAATTACGAGGGTGCCTCGAATGCTATTATCAGCAATCAATGGTCGCTGCACGCCTTGCTTGGCAGCCGCTTGACTTATTATATAAATGACCATGTTGGCATCTCCACGGGATTTCAATGTCAAAAAAGCCTGACCAATTGGAGCAATGAGGAGAATGTAAGTATGCGACCAATGATCATCAACTGGCACGTAGGCACTAACTACAAATTTTGAGCCACATAAATAATAAGCTTTGGTCAAATTTAAAGTAGCAACAAGTAATAAAAATACCTCATGAAGCAATATTTGATCCCAGCCGCAGGAATTGTCATCGTCACACTCCTTCTTTTAGCCATCAATAGATGGACGGAAACATCTATTGTTAAAGATTATGCCTATTTGTTTATTATCGCTGCCATGTTATTGGGAGTTTGGTTGGCAAGGCTACTCGCAAAACGAAATAATGATCAATAGTTAAGTAACTCACAAAAAGGATAACTGTTCTCCACAAAAAAGCCAGTATAATTTATCTCAATCAAGCAGTTGAGACAATCTAACTTCCCCTCAACGGCTTAAATAAATATTACTAGTTAAGTTAAAAAAAACCAAATAAGCTTCATAGCTTTTAATTGTCCAAATTAATATTTATTTATAGATATATTTCATAAAAACAATCTTTAAGATATGATGAATTACATAAAACTTTTTTTATTCAATTTAATATTATGCGCATTGTTGTTATTTCCAATGCTTATTGATGGCCAGTCCATCACTGAAAAATTAGGTGGTGTAATCACCGGTTATACGATTAAATCCGACTCCATACTTCTCAATCACGACAGACAAGTGATCATTCAAAGAGGTGCTCATCATATAAAATCTAACAATGCGCTCACCGGAGGTAAGTTTGGCTATGGATTTCAGAGCTTCTATCTAGAATTCACAAGCAATAAAGAATTCCAGATACACAAAAATTCAAATTTTCTGGGCGTTCTTGATGATCCATATTATTCTATCAGTTTGATAGATAAATCGGGTACCATCTATCAAGACATTATACTTTCCAACGCTGATATCCTCATTCATAAAGGGAAAAACGGCGACGAAGCTTTTTATGCTTATTCTATTAATTTGAATAAAATTCCACTTGTTGAACTCGACAGCTTGATTGAGATAAATATCCTCAGCATTAAGTAGCAAAATACCCATTTAACTCAATAAGTGAAGAATGGCACCATGACATACAAGCTCGCCTTGACTCTAAGTGAATTCATATTTCTAAATTCACATGAATTCCTTATTTTACAAAACAGAACACATTCCTACGTCAATATGTCTTACGAAACACGCGTCACTTCCGGATTGAGGTTTTTCATAGCTCTTGTAGCCTTTATTGCAAGCTTGGGTATGCTTTATTATTTACAGTCCTGTATGCCTTGGAACTGGATCTTCCTGGCTGCCATAGCCGGTTATGGCCTGGTATCATCGGGATTGATCCTCATAAAGGCCCTGATGGGAAAGAAAGAGTTGGTCGAAGGGCATTAAAGGAAGTGCGGCAGAACTTTACTTCCGGGGTCAAAATGGTACAGGGCTGAACAAATAAATTGAAAAATGAGGATCTTATTCTTAATCATTGTTTTGTTTCATGGCCTTATCCATTTTTTAGGTTTCGTAAAAGGTTTGGGCTTAAAAGAAGTAAAAGAGTTGACACTTCCCATTTCTAAACCGATGGCCTATATTTGGCTGACAGCAGCCCTCCTCTTTTTATCCTATGGAATTTTACACCTGTTACATTCCAGATACGCCTGGATGGTTGGGCTCATTGCAGTGGTCATTTCCCAAATATTAATAGTCATATTCTGGAAAGATGCAAAATTTGGAACGATCCCAAATCTGATCATTTTCCTTGCCTCACTTGCTTCTTTAGGACACTACAACTTTCAAAAACTCATTCAACAAGAGACAAATCAACTGTTGGGTCAAAATGTAAGTCAGGAAATAAAACTGGTTCGAGAAAGTGATTTAAAGGATCTGCCAGAGCCAGTAAAGAATTGGCTCAGAAAATCCGGTATGCTCGGCAAAGCTTTTGTACAGACGGGGAGAGTGTCACAAATCGCAGAAATGCAAATGAAAGCCGATCAGCAAAATTGGATGACTGCCAAGGCCATTCAATATACGACAATTGACGAGCCTGCTTTTATATGGTCCGTGGATGTGAAAATGAACAGCATAGTTCACTTTCATGGGCGTGACAAATTTGAAGATGGGAAAGGGGAAATGTTGATTAAAATGAATTCACTTTTCAATATAGTAAATGAACACGGCGATAAACTTGATGAGGGCACATTGCAGCGTTATTTGGGTGAGATGGTATGGTTTCCGTCAATGGCTTTAAGTTCTTACATCAGCTGGGAAGAGATCAACGATAAATCAGCCAAAGCCACGATGAGCTACATGGGAACTCAGGGAAGTGGGACATTTTACTTTAATGACAAGGGCGATGTAACAAAATTTACCGCTATGCGCTACCAAGGCAATGAACCCAAAGCAAAAAGACAACTGTGGTCCATGAATATTTCTGACTACAAAGTTTTTGAAGGAATAAAAGTACCTGCAAAAATGACATCCACCTGGAAAATGGACGAAAAAGATTGGACCTGGCTTAAATTAGAAGTGACAGATATAAAATACAACTAAATTGCCCATCATTAAATATTCGGCAGTGCTTCAATCCCGATCATATATCGGAGATTCCAGAATCATCTAAGGGGCTTCATTGAGCATTCATCCGCGCAAATTTACCCCAAAAAGTAAAATAGATTGCCCTCAAAAATGAGCTGTTTCGAAAACATTACCCAAAACTTCAGTTGACCGGCAGGGAATTTTGAAGAAAATCCATACGTCCATTGATATCAAGTCCATTATGAATAAAAAAAATCACAGAAGACAGAGCCCCTGTGATTTTACAAAATTCATTCTCCGTTAAATGGTTATGCCGAGGCACCACCTAGAATAGAGTCCAATTGCATTTCTTTGAGGACACCATCCTGAATGGGCTGTGTTAAGTCATTGATTTTATCAACGCCCCAGGTAATTCCAACGACGGTGCGTGTAGGACGTGTCCCAAAAGGCATCTCTGATAATTTTAAATACGCATCTACCACCCATTGAGGATCAGGCGCATCCTCGCTTTGCAACATTTGAGCAAAGTTCTCGCCCATTGCTGTTGGCACGCCCGCCAGATCACCATAGGATTCCAAGACTTCGGCATGTGCCGGAGCTTGACCTGAAGCCAAAAGTCCTGTTCCGAAAGGTCCCGGCTCTACCATTACCACATCCACCCCAAAGGGTGACACCTCATATCGCAAGCCTTGGGAGTACCCTTCTAAAGCATGTTTTGTGGCGGTATAAGTGGCAAAAAAAGGTGGCGACATGCGACCCACCAGGGAAGATGTATTGATGATTAAACCACTGCCTGATTTACGCATGTTGGGCAAAACCGCCTGCATGACTCTAATGGCACCAAAATAATTGGTTTCCATCTGAACACGCGCCTGTTCTATACTGAAGGCCTCAGTAATACCTAAGTACATAATCCCAGCGTTGTTGATTAAAATGTCGACATTTCCTGCATCTGCAAGCATGTTAACCATCGCATGTTGCACAGAAGCTTCATCCGTAACATCCATATCTACCACTTTGATGTGGTCTGAATGTGCTTCCAATTCTGCTTTTTTCTCTGCATTCTTGCCATCCGGATTACGCATTGTGGCGAACACTTTGTTGCCTTTATCAGCAAAATCTTTGGCAGCTTTTAAGCCGAATCCACTGCTGCTGCCGGTAATGATGATATTTTTCATAGTTTGTTTTTTTAAAAATTAAACATGCCATTCTCATTGGCAAGACCCTCAGTGGGGATAGCCTGAATCACATCCCAATGCTCAACGGCTTTTCCATCTTCAAACCGAAATAAATCATAGAAGGCATTGCTGGTGTCATTCCATTGCCCCTCGCTTACGGTGAGCACGAAATTACCTTCCCCAATGACCTTATGAATCGTCGTGTATTCGAACATGTTGTCTATAGAAATCAGATACTCCACAGCTGCCTGAATACCCTCCAGTCCGTCTCCTATGCCCGGGTTATGTTGATGGTATTGTTCAGCACTGATAAGATTGGTGATATTTTCCGGGTTTTGGCCCATTAAAACATCTTCAATTATGGTTACTGCCAAAGCTTTATTCGCTTCGGTTTGCTCCAAATCTGCAATAGTTGTGGGGCCGTCTATCATCGTCCTTCCGCTTACCGTTTGACTTTCCCAAGCTTGTATGGCATCCCAATGTTCCGCAATCTTACCGTTTTCATCAAAACGCAGGATATCAAAAGTTACGACTGTGTCAGCTCCAAAAGGCGCAGCATTGACCCACAGATTATGGGCGGCAACAAACTTACCATCTTCAATTAGTCGGATGTTTTCTACAGTTGTCCCATTTTCCTCCAGTACCGTGGTTAAAAGTCCAACAAAAGGATCTCTGCCAGTGGGTATAAATGGATTGTGTTGGATGTAATCTTCCCTGACCAGGTCTTCAATTGTAGCAACATCACGGTTGTTGACGGCTTGAAGGAATTCAGATACTTTTTCTTTTTGACTCATTTCTGGAGCCATTTGGTCATCATCACATGATGCGAACAAGGCCAATAAAACAAAAAGCGCTGATACTATTTTAATACTTAGAATTCTCATTAGATATATTTTAAAAGTTAAACATGGTGTTATTATTTGCTAAATTATCTGCAGGAACAGCTTGAATCACATCCCAGTGCTCGACGGCTTTTCCATCTTCAAACCGTAGTAAATCATAAAACACGTGTTTTTTACCACTCCAGTCGCCTTCACTTACGGTCAAAACAAAGTTTCCTTCACCAAGTACTTTGTGAATTTTGGTGTATTTGAACATGTTGTTTTGAGAAGTGAGGTATTCTACGGTCTCTGCTAAACCTGCCAATCCGTCTTTTATATCCGGATTATGTTGATCGTATTTCTCGGCACTGATATAATCGGCAATTTTACCCGGATTTTTACCCATTAGAATATCCTCCACCATGGCTTTCGCCAATGCCTTATTTGATTCAGTTTTGTCTAAGTCGGTTGCGGTTGTTGGTCCATCAGTCTGCGTTCTTCCGCTCGCAGTTTCTTTAACAAGGGTCGTCATGGCGTCCCAGTGTTCGGCTACTTTTCCGTTATCATCTACTCGAATGATATCGAAAGCCACCATCTCATCCGCCCCGAATGGTTTGGCATTTTTCCAAATGTTGTGCATAAAAACATAATTCCCATCTTGAAACATGCGCACGTTTTCCGCATAGGTCCCGTGTTCCTTTAAAATGGGCAACATTCCGATGAATGGCTCTAATCCTGTTGGTATAAACGGGTTATGCTGGATGTAATCGGCATTGGCCATTTCACGCATTGTATTGACGTCTTGTTTTGCTACTGCACCTAAAAAAGTGCCTACGATTTCCTTTTTACTCATTGTTTTGTTTTTTGATAGATTGTTCTCGCTCGTTGTTTGTGCATTCGATAGGTGGAAGGAGGCGAGAAAACCTGCCACACCCAACACGATGATTGCTTTTTTCATAGTTTTTATCTTTTGATGAATAATTATTACTTTTGTTTCGCAAGTAAAACTACCAAATAACTTTTGATTTGCAAGTAATTTTAATAATAAATTGCATTTTGCAAGTAATAATTAATAGAGCGTTAACATATGGGAACGGATTTCAGATGTAATTGTCCTTTTACTACTGCTCTTGATGTGTTAGGAGACAAATGGATGTTGGTAATCGTAAAGCAGATGCTGATCGAAGGCAAAGAAACTTTTAAAGACTTTACGGAAAGTGAAGAAGCCATTGCGACCAATATTCTTTCGAGTAAGCTGAAACTGCTCGAAGAATTGGGTATCATCATCAAAACAAAACGACCGAATAATAAAAAGACAAACCTCTATCTTTTAACGGATAAGGGATTGGCTTTGACACCCCTGCTTGTCGAGCTTGCCACGTGGAGCGATAGTTACCTCAGGGATGTTCATCCGACCATTGTAAATGGTGAAGCAATGGAATTATTACGTCACGATAAATCAGCTTTTGCAAATGCGCTAGAGAAAAAATACAGGGAAAAACTAGCTTCAACCTCGTATGTACGGTAATGTCTTCCATGCTGTCAAAATCGGTCCATAACAGACCATTTTCTAAAGAAAAGCACCACCAGTTCCGTGACACTCTACTCTGTAAAATGTACTCAAACGCCCTACAGGATTTGCAGAAGGCAGTTACTTTCGCCCCATCTACCCGTCTCCCCTTATCCACCATCATACCATACAACAGAACTGAATCAGGACAAAAAACCTGAAATAAATCACCTCCATTTTTTTGGCTCCAAGGCCTTAATTTTGGTAGCTTGCATAGCCAAATATGGTATGACTCATAGACCTTAAGTGATGGTGTTATTAGATAACTTGGCCTTTGAACAGGCCAGACAGGAATTGGATATAAAAGGCTGTTCTTCTCCCTTTTATCTTCACGACCTAAGGGTACTTGACGGCTTGAGTAAACAAACTCTTGCAGGGGAACAGGATCGTCAAAACTGGCTGTCCTTTCTACGCAAAAAGCGGGAGTTAACTGGCCAGGATCGCCTAAATCGTCATTTGGATCTAGCTCTATTCGAGGACCTAGCTCAAGATAAAAACCTGGTGGAATCCCTGAAAAAATTGTGCCGGCCTGATTTGCTGCTTTGGCGCTCCAATATCTTCATTAAGGAGCCCGGTGCTCCCAAAATCCATTGGCACCACGACAAACATTTTGAAGATCACAGAAAAGAATATATCGACCTCAATGATACAAGGTCACATTTTTCTGTCCTTGTTGCACTGGACGACATGACGGAAACCAATGGTGCTTTCCAGATATTGCCTCAATCCCACCGACCTCTTGAAGGTTTAGAACGGGACCTGCGGATCAAGACAAAGAAGTCTACCGGGGAGCATTTTATGGAAGAGCTGCCCCCTGAGTTTGCCGATAAGGCCACCACAATACCCCTTAAAAAAGGGCAATTCGTGATTTTTCATTCCGGATTACTCCACAGAAGCCTGGAGTATAAATCCGGAGATCCTCGCATGTCCATTGCCTTGAGATTTGTTGCGTCTGATGTCAAGATGCCTGGCAATGATTATATAGGAATGTCAAGAGAGCAGTTCGTTAAGATTTAAAAGATGAATAAGCAGTTGAATCTCAAGGATAAGGTCGTAGTCATAACCGGAGCAGGGTCCGGAATAGGGAGAGCCCTTGCCCGGGGCTTTTCCAATGATCAGGCACTGGTCATGGGATTTGGCAGGACTAGAGAACATCTTGAAGAAACTAAAAGTCTCTGCGATGGGACAATGGATTATCGGACTGGGGATGTTCGATCCGAAGATGAGGTTAGAAGCCTCTTAAGGGATACAGCCGAACAATATGGCCCGATCGACATATTGATCAACAATGCAGGTATAAAACTTAGCACCAATTCTTTCGTTGATGGTGATTTCAGCAATTGGGAACAGGTAATAGACATTAATTTAAAAGGGGCTGCACTTTGCTGCAAAATGGCTTTGCCTTATATGCTGGATAAAAACTACGGCCGCATTGTCAATCTCACCTCTCGCCGAGCAGAAGCAGAGAGGCCTGACGCCTCCTATTCCGTATCTAAGGCAGCTTTGAG
>DATFJT010000325.1:0-3316 GCA_035269065.1 Saprospiraceae bacterium
TGATTTGTTTGACCCTGCAAATCATAGGGACATTGGATCGGATTGGAACCCGATTCTGCATCAGAAAGGTTTCGGTGGAAGCTAATATCCCAGCCTTCCGAGAATGGATCCGGCTCCAATGGAGGATCAAAGAAAAACTCGTAGTCGCAGAAATCAATCAGTGACTCACAAGTAAATATGGGATCAACAGGATCCAAAGTTGGAGGAGGTGTGACCTCTACTTCAACACACAACTCAGTTTCGTAACAGAAATTATCTGCCTTTACACAAAGTACAGCAATTCCTTCCGAAATGGCATTGATTGTAGCTGAGGACCCGGTCTCATCGATAGTAATGAAACCCAAACCACTTTGAACCTCCCAAAAATAAGCCGTACATTCCTGGTTATCATTCTCAATTTGGATATCGAGCTGTTCACCCTCACAAATAACGATGGGATCATCCGCCGGATCCAGAATAGGCTCGTTAGGTGGTCCGGTAATATCAGCAATACCAGTACCGGAAACCGTAAAATCACAAACATCACCCGAAAACCCGTCAATCATTAAAATATAAGTCTCTCCGGGGGTACCGTTAAAAGTGATAGTAAATGGATTCACATTTCCATTAGAAATACATACCAACTCCTGGAAGTTGGAACAGTCATCAGTTTGATAGATAATAGCCTGCACACCCAGTCCTGTCAAACAGTTGGATGGCGTAATATCCAGCACAACCTGCCCCGATTCAGGGCAAAAGGCGTAAAAAAGATTGTTGTGTGTTACTCCGCAAGAAAAAGATAAAGGTGGCGTAGGTGGTGAACCCCCGTTGTTCAGGGTCACCCCGAGGTTTTCACTCAAACAAGCAGCCTCTTGACATGTAAAACCATTGCCGGGCTGGGCTAGTAACTGGCTCATCAATCCAGAAAAAATGAAAATTAAAACTGCGTAAAAGTATTTCATCGTTGAAATTTTATATCCATTCTTACAGATACATTGATTAGCCAAATCGTTGCCTGAGTCAATTGAAAAAATAAACATCCACATTTTATTAACTGAATTCAAAAAAATGGCGTTTTGAACCAAATTTCATTTGGACTACTGCCGCGATTGGCCATTCGCAATACCCTAAACTTAAACTTACAATAAAAAAGCCTTTCTCATAGTTCAATTGGTCATAAGAAAGTTGAGTTAAATCCATTTTTATGGACCTGATTCAAACGTATGAAGACATACATCATTTTTGCTTATTTTCCCGCTTAAAAGCCTTTGAATATGATCAACTTAAGAAAAGTATTGCCCGCCACTTTTTTCTTTGTCTTGATTTTCTTTATTGCGCCCCACAAGGTTGATGCTCAGAGAACTACAGATGAAGTAGATGAAGCATTTACCCAAAAAGGGATTGGTCAATCTCTGTGGTACGGTGGAGGCTTTACACTTGGCTTTGCGGGCACCAGCAATTATTCTAATTTCCAAATTGGTATAACACCTATGGTGGGCTATAAGATCACGGATAATTTATCGGCAGGACCAAGAGTGGGTATTACCTATCAGTATATCAAAGGCGATGCAAGAGATTTATTTAGTGGAGAACTACAAACCGAAGCGACAGGATTGACTGAGTATATTGCCGGAGCCTTTGTCCGCTATAAAGTATTCCAGCAATTTTTTGCTCAATTCGAAGGCGAGTTCAGAAGCTCTGAATTTGTCCTTACTGATGGAAGATTTCTTATTTATGACAGTGAAATTGATGATCTTTCCACTGTCCGTCAAAACGACTTTCAACCTATCATTGCTGCCGGGTACAATTCAGGGATGGGTCTTTGGGGTTATGAAATTATGGTCCTTTACCGCCTCAATATTCCGGAGGACGACATCCGATCACCTTTTGACATTCGATTTGGCGTTACTTATAATTTCTGATAAAAAGCGACCAACGGGAAGTACCTGTTGACCGCTTCAATTGAAATGTGTTTTATTCTCAATCAAAATATTTAGAGGTAGAAAGTCTTAAAAAGTCAATCGAATCCCGAAATTGAAATTTCTCATCGCCTGAGGATATAAGAAGTTTTCTGTAATCACCTCCCCATTAAAAGCGTAATTGAAACTGTAACCAAATGCACTGTATTCTAAGTCCCAAAGGTTGAAACAGGCCCCGAAGAATTGAATCTCTGCAAAGGAGGTTGTCAGCGCATATTCAACAAAAAAGTCCTGTACAAAATAATCATCTAAAAGCCGATCTGCCCTTCCTGTGTTGTCCAGGTATTGCTCCCCCACGTATTGCTGTCTTAGTCGAATCGAAAGATCTTGGAGCGGTCGGTATTCCAGCTCGGCAAATGCCATGATTTCCGGAGACATGGCGATAGGGCTTTCCTCAAAGTTATTGGTCAGCACATCTCCGGTACCGTAATCAATCACCGGCTCTGACCAATTCAGTAACCGGCTTCTCATGAATGTGGCATTGGCACGAACAAACCATTTCTCCATCCAATTTTTCTCCGCACTTATTTCCAATCCCGCGCGGTAGCTTTCATCTACATTTCGTCTCACCAATGCTCCCACATCATTGAGTTCACCGGTGGGCACCAATTGGTCGTTGTACCGCATGTAAAATGCATTGACAGAGAAGCGATGATCTGCTGCACTTTTTTCAAGGCCCAACTCCCAATCCAGTAGTTGCTCAGGCTGAGGGTTGGCTATTTCCGTTCTTACCAGAAAATCGGAACGAACGGGTTCTCTATGGGCTACCCCAAAATTGAGAAATGTCCTCCAATCCTGACGGGTAAATTGTACCCCCAACTTGGGATTGAAAAAATTATACTTTTCATCTATGTCGTAAGCCACCAGGTCGTTGTTCGTACCCTCCGTTTCATAACTAATTTGCCTCACCTGGATATCGAGAAAACCCAGCCAGGCGCCTCGCTGAAAATTGGTTTGAATATATCCTGATAAATCATCTTTCACAGATTCTCCGCTGTAATACTCGGGGAAGCTTCCTGCTGGGGCGAAATCGGCACTGATCAATCGCCCAAAGTGATCCCCGATATAACGATTGGCAACAAGGGCTGTTTTGACATTGAAAGGTCCACGTTCGCACAAAGCCCGCAAATTGAACCCGAAAAAATCATTCTCCAACCATCGTCTTTGGACCGCATCCCCTCCAGAAATGGTATCCATCCCTAAGACCAGGGGTGGTAATCCAAAGGCAATAGCACCGGTCCCTTGTTCAAACTGCTCAAAATAGCCGGCCCCATAGGTGTGATGGAGACTAGCGCCCAGTGTCCATGGCCCTTTGCCTGGCAATTCATTCCAATGTAGCTGGGTATGACCCTGACCAT
>DATFJT010000326.1:0-6431 GCA_035269065.1 Saprospiraceae bacterium
GAACCCTTTGCAGGAATTGACCCCATTGCCGTGGAAGATATCCAGTCGATTGTTGCCCAATTAAGACACAGAAATATCGGTATTTTGATAACAGACCACAATGTTCAGGAAACATTGTCCATTACGGATCGTGCCTACCTCATGTTTGAAGGTAATATTTTAAAGTCTGGCACGGCGGAAGAGCTGGCTGCAGACGAAATGGTGCGGAAGGTGTACCTCGGAAAGAATTTCGAGCTGAGAAAAAAGAAAACGTCGTGAAATACAAGCTGTTTTTTGTTGTAGCTGCAGCCGGGCTATTTATCACCTGCCAGTCGGAGCCTCAAAAGCTTACTCCCAGGATGATGAAAGAGGTGGACCAGGAGTTTCGAAAAGCAAAACAAGGCCTGAAAGAGGAAATGGATAGCCTCTGTTTAATTTATCGGGAAGAACACCAGGCGTCGGCGGTAGACAGCCTGGTGGAATTGCGTTTATTACAGGATAAGGAAAAGCGAATTTACATTGATGATTAGAAGAACTTGGGGTGCAGTAATTTTGATTGTAGTTGTGCTATCAGCCTGTAATAAAAAGGAACGGGAGCAGACAATGATCAATGAAGCTTTGCAATTGAAGACAGAATTATACCGCAAGGAGGCCATGAAAAAATGTAAAAAAGAAATGCTCGCAGAGGCTGATATTTTGGCAGACTCCATTCTTTTGAAGCGTATCAATGTGAGAAACCCTATTGATAAACCGCCACGACCGGGTAGGCCTGAAGCACCGGAGGTTCAGTTTCAGGACACGTTTGAGCTCCTCAAACCGGGAAAGAATAAAAAGAAACAATGATTGTCTCAGGACAATTCGACTCAGGGAAGTAACTTGAGGAAGACAGAATAAAACCAGGAAGAATTAGAGCTGGCAATGCGCTCCAAACCATGGTGCGCCTTAACGGTCAGTGTTTTTATTTGCGTGACCATTTTTTTGAACTCTTCAGATTCATCGCAATTGCATTCTACGGCATTGTATGCTTCCAGGGTTTTGAGAATCGGGTCCAATTCTTTCTTTTTGCGGTTTTTGATGATGCGTTGAGCGACTGTCCACATATCTTTCTCTGCGATGTAATATTCTTTTCGATCGCCCAGGCGGTGCTTTTTGTAAATCAACTCCCAGTCCAGGAGTTGTTTGAGGTTCTCACAAACACTTCCACGTGATATTTGAAGTTTACCCTTGATGTCTTCAGCACAAACGGGTTTGTGAGAGATGAGCAACATGGCATGTATTTGCGCCATATTTCTGTTAATGCCCCACTGGGAGCTCATTTCACCCCAAGTCTCAATAAAAGAATTTTTTGCCTGCTGCAATTCCATAGTCCGAAAGTCTGTAGATAGTAAAGAGGCAAAGAGAGCTTTTGTTTAAAACTCTTGCATTCATCCAACAATAAAAAAGAAGTATTTAGACAAAGGGTGGCTTTTTTATGGTTGCCTCATGCATTTTACGGCCAATATGGATTTTGATTTTTTGTCCCTCCTCCAGGTACTCCTTATCGATATAACCCATGCCGATGGGCTTACCTAACATGGGTGACTGTGTACCTGAGGTTACGACACCTATTTCCTTCTGTTCGTCCTCTGTAAATATTTTATAGCCATTTCTCGGCACCCTCCTGGAGTCGAGAATAAAACCGGTCAGTTTTTTTGCGACCCCTTCTTTTTTCTGTTTGGCGAAAAGCTCTTTAGAGATGAATTCGCTTTTAATCTTGGTTTTGACAACCCAGGATAATCCAGCCTCAATGGGACTGGTCTCATCACTCAGATCATTGCCGTACAGGCAGTATCCTTTCTCCAGTCTAAGCGTATCTCGAGCCCCCAGACCACAAGGAACGGCTCCAAATTCGTCTGCATGCTCCATGAGTAATTTCCAAATGTCTGCAGCAATGTCATTTTTGATATACAGTTCGAAACCTCCACTTCCTGTGTATCCGGTATTGGAAATAATCACATTCTCGCTAGGTCCAATTTGACCGATCCGGAATTCGTAGAATGGTATTTCAGACAGGTCTGTTTCCGTAAGTTTTTGTAGCCAGGCCTGGGCCTTTGGGCCTTGTACTGCTATCAGGGCGTATTCATCAGATAAGTCTGTAAGGCTTGCATCAAAATCGTTATTTTTCTCAATCCAATCGAAGTCTTTCTTTATGTTGGCGGCATTCACCACGAGCAAGTACTCCCTGACTTTTTCATCTTCATGGTAAAGCCTGTAAACGATTAGATCGTCCACAATACCTCCCTTTTTATTGGGCAGGCAGGAATATTGCGCATTGCCTGGTTTCAGTTTTGAAACATTATTGGTCGTAACGAACTGGACTAGCTTTTTGGCATCTTTTCCACGAACCAAGAATTGCCCCATATGGGAAACATCGAAAATCCCGGCTTTTTCCCGAACGGCCATATGCTCTTCCTGTATGCTCGTGTAGACAACCGGCATTTCGTAACCTGCGAAGGGTACCATTTTAGCTCCGGCCTCGTGATGAATATTATTCAGTGCTGTTTTTTTCATAATCGATCTCATTCAATTATTTCGATAGAATTGATGCGGTCTCCTATCTGCAGCTTCTGTACAATCTGCATTCCGGAAACAACGCGCGCAAATATAGTATACCTTCCATTAAGCCTGGGTGTTGGGGTCAAAGTAATGAACCATTGTGCACTTTCTGTGTGTTTACCGGCGCTTGCCATGCCCACCATTCCGGACTTTTCGTAATAGGCATCGTCCAACTCTGAAGTAATGGTGTAGTCCAAAGCACCATAACCATCACCCAGATTACAGCCTGTTTGAACAACGAAGTTGCTGACAACGCGATGAAAGCTTTTGCCCGAGAAGAAATCTTTTGCCACCAGGCGCTCAAAATTTTGAACGGTGAAAGGGGCTTTGTCCGGAAGGAGTTCAAGGATAAAAGTTCCCCCAGTGGTGCGCACCAAAGCTTTTGGCTTACCAGCAAAAATTTTATAACGCCAGGAGGCCCGCTCTAAATTGTTTTGAGGGGGAGAGAAGCTCTCGTCCTTGAGATAAGCAAGAGTTTTCTGGATTTCCAGCCATGCTTCGTATTGTATTGGAAGTTCCAGGTCTTTTTGTTTTTGTTCTAATAACTGAGTCCAGTCTTGCGATTTAAACTCATTGTATCTCATAGCTCCTGACAGGACAGCCAAAGCTCCTGTCTCCAAATCAGCACTTAAAAGACGCGAAAACCCTGCTTGAATGGAATCGATGTATTTTATTCTTCGCGGCTTGCCAAATTGTTGTTTATCTAAGTTTTCCATCATTCTGGCCATGGCACTTGCGACTGCTGTTTGAGTGATAGGCTCATCCATACTTCGTACGACCATACTGTCCAGAAGAAAAGCCAGGTTGTCCAAATTTTCTCCCATGGCCAACAATACCTGCCTTCTGATGTAAGGCTCATCCGTTTCCTCGAATTTCAAAAAGAGTTCATATCTCATGCTGGCCATTCTCACGACATGCCACAGCGGCATGTGCTTGAAAGAAGCTCTGTACATGTTCAGACTGACTTCCGGGTACAGTTTTGGTGTCTTTGCTGAGAGCCAGTACATCCTGGCATATTTGGGACTGCCGTGATCATAGAAGTATTGAGCGGCAGCACGGGCTACATGGTAACTTTCGTGTTGTACTTTTTTGAGAATGAATGGGTAGGCCGCATTGGAATAGCTTTCAAATAAATGCATACTCTGCAAAGTCGCCACTCGGGCCCGATTGTCCTCCCATTGATCGAAACGACGAACCAGGAATTGATAAAACTCCAAAGTTCCGGTTTTCGCTCCGGCACGTATGAGCGGGATTTGAACATTGATGTCCTGCTCTGCCTGAAGTAATAGTAATAATGTATCTGATTTGGTTCTTAACAGTTCAGAAGGGGAATTGGCCAGGTAGTTGGCGGCATATAGGCGCACGGATGACTGGTATTTCGCGGGATTAATTAATTCAATGGATCTCAATAACCCAGGTTCTCCATGGATTTGGCGTCTGGAAAAATGGAACAAGGCCCTCGCCTGACCCAGAATGAGCAATGTGTCTTGGGGAAGATAAGTCGTCACAGAGGCCAATTGATCATGAGCTCGCTGACCCGCAATTTTTCCTATAGCTTCAAGTATATTTTGATTGGCGCCCAACCACAGACCGATGGAGTCTCTTTTTATAAAGGCCCTGGTCAATGCGCCTTCAGCTGCAGGATCTCCCAATTGACCTAGAGCATGTGCAGCAGCGGCGACTACTTCCGGCACAGGATCATTCAATTTTGAGATAAGTGTATCGAGGGCATTCTCAGGGGTAAAGGAACTCAAACCTTTTGTAGCCAAATACCGGTAAGTAGCATTGGGGTGAGAAAGAAAATAATAAAGACTGTCCTTATTTTGCCTGAAAACCAACTCCTCAATATAGCTTTGAGTAGGGTCTTGGGGGTAATCAATAACCACCTCTGAGGTTTCTTGTACCGGCGGTACGCAGCGGACAAACAGCACAGAAAATAAGATGCCGATGTTGGCGACTATCAACATCCTCTCAATGGAACGCTGTGCTTTCTTATTGAAAATCACCTCCAAATTCTTCTTTTTTGACTTTACTGCTGTCTCCGTCATTGACCATATCGTGGAAGAAATCCAGGTTTTGATTTTGTATGCTGTCTTCTTGAAGATAGGTATCACAGTCCAGAATTTGTGCAAAGTCTCCTTCTGGCTTGTAAAACCTTTCTTTAGAGTCAAATAGGCTTTTGTCCTGTGACTCCAATTTTTCAAGAAGAGCCGCAAAATAGGGTCTTGCCATTACACTTCCCTGCCCCAGGGCAAGTGACCTGAATCGAATCCAGGGATCTTCACCGCCCACCCAGGTGCCAACCACCAGGTCGGGCGTAACCCCCATGAACCATCCATCTACATGTTTGTCCGTTGTCCCTGTCTTTCCACCGATGTCACTTTTTCTACCATAAAAACCCCCGGCACCATACATGACATTCCTCAGCATCTCTACCATAATGTAATTGGTCTTGGGATCGAGAGCTATTCTGCTTTCAGGTACGTGTTGATAGATCAGTTTTCCATTCTTATCTTCTATCCTTGTAATGAATACCGGCTTGTTGTAAATACCATTATTGGCGAAAGTCCCATACGCGCCGGTCATTTCTTCTACCGTAAGGTCGGCAGACCCAAGGCAAATGGAGGGTTGCTTGGGTAAAACATAACGTCCATTGCTGTATTGGGTGGAACTGTCGATACCCATATTGTGTGCGAGGCCTCTGACCGCCTCTGTGTCTCCCAATTGCTTGATCAGGAAAACGGAAACTGTATTTTTAGATTCTTTGAGGCCTCTTTTGAGGGTATATTTTTCACCGGAGTATTTGTCGGTAGCATTTTTAGGCGTCCAGTCTTCAATGAGGTTGAAGTTACCCTCTCCTGTATGGATGGTGTAAGGCACATCGAAAACCTGAAAGCAAGGTGAAAGGGCCTGTTGACCGATCGCCGTTGCATACACCAGGGGCTTGAATGTGGATCCTACCTGTCGGCGACTAGTTACGTGGTCGTACTGGAAGTATTTGTAGTTTACTCCTCCTACCCAGGATTTCACATGACCAGTCAGCGGATCCATGGACATACTGCCAATCTGGAGGATCATTCGGTGGTATTTGATCGAATCGAGGGGTGTCATCACCGTATCTTTTTCCATGGCGGGACTGTCATAACTAAACACCGTCATTCTGACGGCGGTGTTCATCTTTTTTAATGCCTCCTCTTCAGCGCTCACCCAACTTTTTTTCAAATCCCTCCATTCGGGAGATACCAGAATTTTTCTGTACAAGTCTCTTTTCTCCCTGCTGAGATATCCCTTATTCTCTAATTCCTCGAATAATGTGGTTCCATTTTCGTGATCGATCATTCTTACGATATCATAATCCTTAATCCTAATTCCGAAAGCTTTATCGAGGGCATCTATATCGGAAATGGTTCTTTTAATGACCAGCTTGCGGTAACGGTCTGATTCGCGGATAAGCTTTTGAAGGGATTTCTCACGAATATTGAGCTCATTCCGAGTTGTTTCGTAATTGCTGTAAGTCCAAGGGTCTTTGCCTTCCCAGGTCCGCCACAGCTTTTTCTGAACGGATGGCATATGATCCATAATTGCCTCTTCCGCAAAGCGCTGAATAGTGGTATCAATGGTGGTATATATTTTGAGACCGTCTTTGAAGATGTTGTATTTAGTGCCGTCAGACTTATAGAAGGCTTCCTCATTTAGAATGCTGCGCACTTTGTTGGATACCACTTGTCTAAAGTACGGTGCCGGACCAGTGATATGGCTTTTTCGATTAAAACCGGACATGTCCAGGGGTAAAGTCATCAAACTGTCACCGGCTTCCTCAGGTAATTTATTGTAATTGACCGCTTGAGCAATGACCG
>DATFJT010000327.1:0-2712 GCA_035269065.1 Saprospiraceae bacterium
AGGCAGATGGTGAGCAACTTCATAGCTGGCCCCGGGATTCCAGTACAAACTCCCCTCCAATACCATACATCCTTCGGTCGTTAACGCAACATCCCATCCTATAAAAGGGGATCGCAGGTTTACGTGCAAATTTAGAATAAATGAGACAAGATCACTCCAGCCCGGAAGTTTGGCGCCATTAATTAACTGACCTGTATCCGGATGAAAATCGTGTTCAAATTTACCTGCAATCGGAACCGAACAATAGGCTTTACCCAAAATGCCGGTCTCTGCATCAACTACACTTACCAAACCGCCCCTTGAATAGTTGTCGACGTCTGAATTTCCAACCGGCATTCGTAACGATGAAAATAACAGCTCTATATCATTTGTACGTGGATTTTTGGCCGTAACAACTCTGCAAGTTGCAAGTGCCCCAGATGTGAATGGCAGCCAGAATTCATGGTTTTGAACCACGCGCTGAATAATCAAGCTGCTATTCTTTTTTGAATACTCTTTGATAAATTTCAGAACGTTCTCTTTGGAGTAGTCATTTCCATGAATATCCCTGAATTTTCCATCTCTATAGCTAAATCTTTTAGCACCGATTCCCATCTGACCTGCAATTTCCTTCACAAAGATGTCTTCCTCAGGCATTTCAAAACCACCCTCTGCCGCTACCAAATTCCCACTATCATAGTAGCCCAGGATACCTGGGGACGAAATTCTATTGGTCTCACAAAATTGATGAAAGCTTCGTTTATTTAGAAGAATATCCAATTCTTCCGGATACATTTTTTTTGCTACAATCTGCTGTATGGGATAGTGGGAATAGGTGAACCGGTCTGCATTCTTCCACACCTCCGGTTTAAATAGGTGATACTTGAGGTAAATTTTCGGGGGCTGTCTCAATTGAAATACCAGGTAACTGATCTGATAAAACTGCCTTAATAATGAGACCTGATACTGCTCTTTTATAACTGAACCGTGGTGTTTAAAATGTTTCAGGAGATAATAAAGATAATGCCATAGATATTGAATATCCTGAAGAAAGCAGTTCACCATATCACGGGGCGATTTCTTTCCATTTCCACCCAACAACCACTCACAAAAGAACTGTTTCCTGGTTTTTCCAACCCTGTCACTCCAGTTTTTCAGAAGTTCAGCTCTTTTACTTTCATTCATCGTTAGAATATTTTGATATCAGTGCATCATAAACTGCAGGATAGCAAGTTTCTCGAAATGGTTTCTGCTCGGGACATTCATACAGACTAGATCCCCATCTTAGATTTCCTTCAATTAAATAGATACCCTTCTCAGAATAGCATACGTCCCATCCAACAGCGAGTGATCGAAACTGTTTGTGTGATTCAATTGCGAACTCTAACATCTCTCTCCATAAAGGTAACCGGAAGCCACTGATTTTTTGATGTGTATCCGGATGCTTATCAAATTCAAACCTTCCTTTATATGGCAAATAAGTTACTGCTCTTCCCAGCATCCCGGTCTCGATATTTATCGTACTTAAAAGGCCACCCTGTGCATAATTATCTACATCTTTGCTTCCACAAGGCATTCTCAAAACTGTGAAAAGAGGGAAAATATCACTTTGATCCGGCTTCTTCACCGTTACAATTCTGCACGTTGATAATGCCCCATTCGTGAAAGGTTTTTGCTGATCGTGGTTTACCAGGCTTCTTTGAACTATGAGGTCATATCTTTGAGATTCATCAATGACAAATTTCAGTAATTCCTGTTTTGTATATTTTTCCTGATTGGCACTTCCATAGAAGGGTTGGCTATACGAAAATTTTTTCGCATGATTTCCCTTCCCTCCCATTCTTTCTTTTATAAAGAGGTCCTCTGAGGGTAAAACAAACGGCCTGTTTTCAGGGTATATTTGCTTTCCGTTACTAAAAACTGCCAATACCTCAGGAGTTTTTATTTCATTATTTTTACAGTGCTTATAGAACCTGAACTTATCTTCAATGATTGCGATTTCATCTGGAAATGAATTCCTTGCCAATTGAATCTGTGTATGAGTCTGGCCATAGTCATATTGTTTTACATAATACCAGCTCGAATTCTTGAAAAGCAGCCGCTTTCTAAACTGTTCTGCATTTGATTTTACAACTAACGTAAGGTAAAGCAGTCTGTAAAATTGGACATAAAAAGGTACTCCATACTCTTTCTGAATATGCGGACCAAAAGCTTTTAATTGTTTTGCAGCTATATAGATCTGTCTTGAAATAAACAGAACATCATTTTTAAAACTGTTCCAAAAACTATTTAAGGAAAACGGCTCCCTTGATTTTTTGAAAAGATATTTTTCAAAAAAATACTTTCGCCTGCGATCGTTTAATTGTTCAACCCATTTTTTTAAAGCCAGTTGCCGCGAATTTTCCATAAGCCATACGTGAGGGATGTATGTAATAAAGGCACCTTGCAAAACAGAAAAGGCCATACTATTATAACAAATAGTATGGCCTTAATCAGTATCGTAGCTACACTACTCAATTTATATCATGAAGAAGATTTACAAAAAAGGAACGGTGAATATCCTATTTATCTGATAATGATAAATAATAGAAAGCATAAAAAGATTTCAAGGGGTTTTCTGATTTAGAAAAAAGTGCAAAATGCTAAAAGCCGAAGTCCAAAATATATTGAAATACAGGGCCGTCATACCAACGAATTGTTATGACCGTACTACAGCATTTTTTTTAATTTCTT